>JBFKUL010000091.1:0-10035 GCA_041635755.1 Burkholderiales bacterium
ACCCAGCCTGGCGCGGGCGCGAGCCCCATGACGTTGTTGTCGGGCGTGCGCACCGGGATGCGGCCCGCGGCGATGAAGCCGATGTTGCCCTCGATGTCCGCGTAGACCATGTTCTGCTGGGGCGCGTGGAAGTCGCGGGTGGCATCGAGAAAGCTGAGCCAGTCGTGGGTGTGCGCGAGCTTGGAGGAGGCCTGCATGGTGCGGTCGTCCTCGTCGAGCGCGGTCCACGCAAGCGCGAGCACATAGCCGCCCGGAGCGACTTCGCGCGCGCCGCGCAGCGCATCGGAGATCACCGGCCCGTGACGCGAGACGCGCACGATGACCTTTTCGTCGGGCGCGCCTTTCACCTTGATGGTTTCCTCGATCGTCGTGAAGGCGCGCGGGCCTTGCGGCGTCAGGTACTGGTCGTCGGTGAGCAGCTTCTCGAGGTAGAGGTCCTGCACGTCCGGTCCGGTGTTGGTGAAGCCCCACGCAAAGCGCGAGTTCCTTCCGAGCACGATCGCGGGCACTCCGGGCAGCGTCGCGCCGATGACCTCGAGCTCCGGCGCCGACAGATGCGCGAAGTACCACACCGGCGGCGCGGTAAGCCCGAGGTGCGGATCGTTGGCGAGGAGCGGTCGTCCGGTCGCGCTGTGCGCGCTGTTGACCACCCAGTTGTTCGACGCGCTGCCCGCGGTCTCGGGCACGATCCCGGCGAGGCGCACCGCCGTGTCGTCGAGCGCGCTGTAGAGCGCGCGCAAGTCGGTGATCTCGAGCGGCGCGTCGCCCGGGTAGGGTGGCAAGAACTCCTGGACGCGCGCGAGCGGCATGGTCTTCATCAGTTGCATTCGCAACAGCTCGTCGCGCAGGTTGCGCCCCAGGTCCCAGGCCATCATCTTGGTCCAGGCGACCGAGTCGACGCTCGCCCAGGGCTCGGGCTTCACGCGCAGGATCAGGAACTCAGGCGGCAGCACCGGGTCGGTCGCGAGAAACGCGTTTACCCCCGCGGCATAGGCCTCGAGGATGCGTCGGGTCTCCTCGTTCAAGCGCTCGAGGCTCGCTTGCGCGGCGCGGCGCACGCCAAGCGTGCGCAGGAACCGGTCAGTGTCGAGCGCCGCCGGCCCGAGGATCTCGGCCAGTCGCCCAGCGCCGATGCGCCGGCTCATCTCCATCTGCCACAGGCGGTCCTGCGCGTGCGCGAAGCCGAGCGCGAAGTAGGCATCCTCATGCGTGGTGGCGTAGAGATGCGGCACGCCGTACACGTCGCGCACGATCTCGACCGGGGCCTTCAGCCCGGTGACCTGAATTGCGCCCTCGGTCTGCGGCAACGACTGGCGCGCGTAGACGTAAATGATCGCAAGCACCACGCCAAAGATGACGACCAGCGCCAGCGACAGCCGAAGCAGCGTTTTCATGCCCGGCAGGATACCCCCTGCGGTGTGACTTTCCACAATGCGGCACTGCCACAATTCTGCTATAAAGAATGAGTTACGAGGTGTTGGAGGCCTGATCGGTGCTCTACAGTCTCTACGAAGCGCAGCATGCTGCCCTAGTGCCGTTCCGCTATGCAGCAGAGTTCTCGCTTGGCTGGTTCGGCAATCCGTTCAGCCCCTGGTCCTACGGACCGCTGGCGCGACGGCTCGCCGCTTCGAGCGACCTGTTCCTGCGGGTGACGCAGCGCTACGAGAAACCGGCCTGGGAAATCGACAGCACGACGATCGACGGGCAAAGCGTGCCGGTAACGATCGAGGTCGCGCTCGACAAGCCGTTCTGCAAGCTGATCCACTTCAAGCGCGGGCTCGCCGCACCCAGGAACGATCCGAAGGTGTTGGCGGTAGCGCCGCTCTCGGGCCATCACGCCACGCTACTGCGCGACACCGTGCGCCAGCTCCTTCCGCAGCACGATGTGTGGGTCGCCGATTGGGTCGACGCGCGCATGGTGCCGCTCGCTGAGGGTGCGTTCCACCTCGACGATTACGTGGACTACGTGCGCGAATGGATCCGGCTGCTTTCGCCCGATCTGCACGTCATCTCGGTATGCCAGCCCACCGTGCCGGTGCTCGCCGCAATCTCGCTCATGGCCTCGAATCGCGAGCCGCATCCGCCCAAGACCATGACCATGATGGGCGGCCCGATCGACGCGCGAAAAAGCCCCACCGCCGTCAACAACCTTGCCAAGAAAAAGCCGTACTCGTGGTTCGAGCAGCACCTCATCCAGCGCGTACCTTCGAAGTATCCTGGCCACTCGAGGCTGGTGTACCCGGGGTTCCTGCAGCATCTGGGCTTCGTCGCCATGAACCCTGACCGCCACCTGACGGCACACTGGGATTACTACAATCACCTGCTGGTGGGCGACGGCGACTCGGCCGAAAGCCACCGGCGCTTCTACGACGAGTACAACGCGGTGCTCGACATGCCTGCCGAGTACTATCTCGACACGGTGAAGACGGTGTTCCAGGACTTCGCGCTGCCGAAGGGCCGCATGTTCGTGCGCGAGGAGCTGGTGCGCCCGCAAGCGATCCGCGACACCGCGCTGCTCTCGGTGGAAGGTGAGCTCGACGACATTTCGGGCATGGGCCAGACGGAGGCGGCGCAGCTCCTGTGCCTCAATATTCCGCGCGAGCGGCGCGAGCACTACATTGCGCCAGGCGTCGGCCACTACGGCATCTTCTCGGGCCGCCGCTGGCGCGAGATGATTTTTCCGCGCGTACGAGACTTCATCCGCAAACATGCCTGAGGCGCGAGGCCGGTCGGCGCTGCTCGTTGGCGCGACTGGTCTCATCGGCAGCGCGCTCCTCGAGCTGCTCCTCGCCTCGCCGCGCTACGCGCGCGTCGACGTGTGGGCGCGTCGCCCGATCGCCGTCTCGCATCCGAAGCTCGCCGCCAAGGAGATCGATTTCGACCGGCTCGCCGAGCTCCACGTCGACGCCGAAGACGTGTACTGCACTCTGGGCACGACGATTCGCACCGCGGGCTCGAAGGGGGCGTTCCGCCGCGTCGATTTCGACTATCCGCTGGCGCTCGCGCGAGATGCGGCGCGCGACGGCGCGAAGCGCATCCTCGTCGTTTCGTCGCTTGGCGCCGACTCGCGCTCGCGGGTGTTCTATAGCCGTGTGAAGGGCGAGATGGAGGAGTCGGTGAGCGAGGCGGGCGTACCCAAAACGCTTTTCTTCCGCCCGTCGCTGCTCGATGGTCCGCGCTCCGAGTTCCGGCTTGGGGAACGCGTAGGGCTGCTCGTCGGCCTCGTACTCGGGCCGCTGTTGGGGCGCTACCGCCCGATTCACGTCGATCTGGTTGCCAAAGCGATGTTGCGCGCCGCGGAACAGGATCTGCCAGCGGGCATGTTCGAGTCAGAGCGCATTCGCAAGCTGGCGGGCTGACCGGCGGGCACCTCCCGGCCTATACTGCAAAGGCCGGGGAGGAGCAGGTGGGCGCCGAAATCCCGCATCGGAGGCCGTATGACCATCGCACGCAATCTCAAGACATTCCTAGCGCAGAAGAACATCTCCTACGACGTCGTCGAGCATGCGCGCACCAGCTCGAGCACGCAGACGGCGCAGACGGCCCATGTTCCGGGCAACCGCCTCGCGAAGGCGGTGGTGCTCGAGGACGACGACGGCTTCGTCCTTGCGGTCGTGCCCTCGAGCTATCACGTCGAGCTCGGCATTCTGAGCAAGCAGATGGAGCGCAAGCTGCGTCTGGCGAGCGAATCGCAGCTGCCCGAGATGTTCGCCGACTGCGAGCTCGGCGCCGTGCCGCCGGTGGGCGACCCCTACGGGCTCAAGACCGTGGTCGAGGAGGACCTCGCCCAACAGGTCGACGTGTACTTCGAGGCGGGCGACCACGAGAAGCTGATCCACGTCACGCACGACGAGTTCCAGCGCCTCATGTCGGGCGCCGAGGTGCGCCACTTCAGCCACCGCATCTGACGCCGGCGCGGTTTAGAGTTCGTATTGCGAGCCAGCCTCGCCATGCACGGCACGCTCGACGATGCTGCGCGGCAGCTGCGGCGCGAACAGCTCGATGAAGTCGTAGGCGTAACGGCGTAAGTACGCACCACGCTTGATGCCCAGTCGCGTCATGCTGGTCTCGAACAGGTGCGAGGCATCGATCGCGCGAAGCGTGTGGTCGCGTTTCGGATCGAAGGCCATTTTCGCCATGACGCCTACCCCGTTGCCGAGTTCGACGTAAGTCTTGATCACATCTGCATCGAGCGCAGTAAGCACCACGTTCGGCTTCAGGCCGCGGCTCGCAAAGGCCTTCTCGACCAGCGCGCGGTTGGCGAAGGCGAAGTCGTACGTAATGATCGGGTAGGCCGCAAGCGCCTCAAGCGTAAGCGGATTAACCTCGAGCAGCGGGTGGTTCGGCGGCACCACCACGCAGCGGTTCCACTGGTAGCAGGGTAGCGAGACGAGATCCGGGTAGAGCGCGATTGCCTCGGTGGCGATGCATAGGTCGGCCTCGCCCGCGAGCACCTGCTCGCAGATCTGGGTCGGATTACCCTGGTGGATCACCAGCCGCACCTCCGGATAGCGGCGCTTGAACTCGGTGAGTGCCTGCGGCATCGCGTAGCGCGCCTGAGTGTGCGTGGTGGCAATGGTCAGCGTACCGAGCTTTTCGTTGGCGAATTCCTCGCCGGCGCGTTTCAGGTTCGCCGCCTCGGCGAGGATGCGCTCGGCGATGGACACCACCGTCTGGCCGGGCTCGGTGAGCCCGACGAGGCGTTTGCCACGGCGGGCGAACACCTGCACCCCGAGCTCGTCCTCGAGCGCACGAATCTGTTTCGATACCCCTGGCTGCGAGGTATGCAATGTCTCGGCCGCCTCGGAGACGTTCAGCCCCCGGCGAGCCACCTCGACTACGAAGCGCAGCTGCTGCAGGGTCATGCCTCTATATTCCTAAAAAGAATAACAATAAGAATATTCTGTCTTTGAAATAATAATACACGACCGTAGCCTTGCGGCTACATGTACCGCTACGACGACATCGACCAGCGCATGGTGGACGAGCGTGTCCGCCAGTACCGCGACCAGACGCGGCGTTTTCTCGCCGGCGAGCTCGGCGATGAGGAGTTCAAGCATCTGCGCCTGAGGAACGGGCTCTATATCCAGCGTCACGCGCCGATGTTGCGCGTCGCGATTCCCTACGGGCTGCTTTCCTCGGTGCAACTGCGCAAGCTCGCGCACATCGCGCGTCGCTATGACCGCGGTTACGGCCACTTCACCACGCGCCAGAACATTCAGTACAACTGGCCGAAGCTCGAGGACGTGCCCGAGATCCTCGCCGAGCTCGCCACCGTGCAGATGCACGCCATCCAGACCTCCGGCAACTGCGTGCGCAACGTCACCGCGGATCACTTCGGCGGTATCGCCCCAGACGAAGTAGTGAATCCGTTCGTGTGGTGCGAGCTGATCCGTCAGTGGTCGACCTTTAACCCGGAATTCAACTGGCTGCCGCGCAAGTTCAAGATCGCGGTTTCAGGCAGCCCGGCCGATCGGGCCGCGATCCTGGTGCACGACATCGGCATCGCGGCGCTGCGCGACGAGACAGGCGAAGTTGCATTCCGTGTCGCGGTGGGCGGCGGGCTTGGCCGCACGCCGATCGTCGGCCACGTGATTCGCGAGGCGCTGCCCTGGCGGCACCTGCTCAGCTATCTCGACGCGATCCTGCGTGTCTATAACCGCTACGGCCGGCGCGACAATCCGACCAAGGCGCGTATCAAGATTCTCGTCAAGGAGCGCGGTCCGGAGGCGTTCGCTCGCGAGGTCGAGGACGAGTGGGCGCATCTGAGGGATGGACCCGCGACGCTGGTACATGACGAAGTCGAGCGCGTCGCTTCTCGCTTTACGCGCCCTAGCTACGAAACGCTCGCCATCCGCGAAACCGTGCTCGAGCGCGTCCTGAAGACGAACCGCGCGTTCGCCGCCTGGCATAAGAGAAATGTGCACCTGCACAAGGTGCCCGGTTACGCTGCAGTAAGCCTGTCTCTCAAGAAGACCGGTGTGCCGCCCGGCGATCTCACCGACACGCAGATGGAGGCAATCGCCGATCTCGCCGAACGCTACAGCTTCGGCGAGCTGCGCGTGACCCACGAGCAGAATCTGGTATTCGCCGACGTCGCGCAGCGCGACCTGCCCGCGCTTTGGGAAGCGATGCGCGGGCTTGACCTGGCGACGCCAAACATTGGTCTGCTGACCAACATCATCGCCTGCCCGGGCGGCGATTTCTGCTCGCTCGCCAACGCGCGCTCGATCCCGATCGCGGAGGCGATCCAGCGGCGCTTCGACGAGCTCGACTACGTGTTCGACATCGGCGAAGTCGATCTCAATATTTCCGGGTGCATGAACGCCTGCGGCCATCACCACGTTGGTCACATCGGCATCCTCGGCGTCGACAAGAACGGCGAGGAGTTCTATCAGCTCGAGATCGGCGGCAACCAAGGCGGCAGCCGTCAGCTCGTCTCGGGCGTGACACACCGCCAAGCGGCACCTGCTTCGCTCGGCAAGGTGCTCGGGCGCGCGCTCGCGGCCGACGAAGTACCGGGCGCAATCGAGCGCTTGATCGAGGTCTACCTCGAGCAACGCGACTCGGACGTCGAGCGCTTCATTGACGTCGTGCATCGAATCGGAACGGAACCCTTCAAGGAGCGCGTGTATGCCGAACCTAATCAAGCGTCGAGAGGCCGTGCGCGACAGCTGGCGGCTGCTTGACGCGGTAGCAGGGGATTTCCACTCCGCTGGCGGCGTGATCGTGCCGCTTGCGATGTGGCGTTCGCGACGCGAGGTGTTGCTCTCACGCGAAGGCGAACTCGGTGTGTGGCTCGAGGGGCACGACGACGTCGCCGAAATCGCCGCGGATCTGTCGCACTTCGCCGTGGTTGCGCTGCACATCGCGAAGTTCGCTGACGGCCGTGCGTACTCGGCCGCACGGTTGCTGCGCGAGCGCTATGGCTACACAGGCGAGCTGCGCGCCTTCGGCGATGTCGGTCGCGATGAGCTGCTCGGCCTCGAGCGGGTAGGCTTCGATGCTTTCGCGCTGCGCGAGGGCGAGAACCCACAGGCAGCGCTTGCTGCTTTCGATGAGCTGGGCGAGCTCTATCACGCGTCGGTAACGCAGCCGCTGCCGCTGTTTCGTCGTCGGCTGGCCGCACGGGCAGCCCAATGAGCTTCCGCGAGCAAATCGTCGGATCGGAAATCTGGGCGCGTACGCCGCGCGTGGTGGTGCTGGGCGCCACCGGCGCCGCAGTGGTCTGGAAGCTGCTCCTCGCGCTTCGACCTGGCTCGGCGAATCAGTGCGCGGCCGGAGGGCCAGTGCAGCTGGTCGACGCTTCCGGCGAGGATGACCTGGTCGAGCTGGCGCGCTCCGAGCGCGCTACAACGGCGGTGGTGCTGGTCATCGACGTCGGCCAACCGGACGCGCGCCGCAAGCATATCGAGCAAGCCGCAATGTTCGGCGCGATGCGCCTGGTGGTCGCGGTGGACGGCATGGATGCGGTCGACTATTCATTCGACGCCTTCGAGCGTGCGCACGAGGCATTCCTGCGCGCAGCAGAGGGCCTTGCGCTACCCGAGGTCGTGGTCGTGCCGGTGGCATCGCGCGAGAATGAGCTCATTACCGAGCGCAGTGGCAAAGTGCGCTGGTACCGGGGGCCGACGTTGCTCGAAGCGTTCACCGTCACGCCGTCGGCCGCCACGAAATCGCCCATGGCCCGCCGTGTGGCGAGCTTGCCCCGCGTGGCCGCACTCGAGGAGAGCCTCGCCAATATCGCGCGCGAGTTCCAGCCGGTTGCGCTTGCGAGCAGCCTTTCGGCGGAAGACATGGTGATTACCGACGCGATCGCGCGCCTCGGCCTGCCGATCAGGGCGTTCGTGATCGACACCGGACGGTTGCACGGCGACACGCTCGAGTTGTTGGAGGCGATCCGCGAACGTTACAACTTCGAGCCCATGATCTACCGGCCCGATACCGAAGCGCTCGCCGAGTACGTTGCGACGCACGGACGCGACGCGTTCTACCGCAGTCCGGCGCTGCGCAAGCACTGCTGCGAGATCCGCAAAGTCGAGCCGCTGGAGCGTGCGCTCAAGGGCAAGCGCGCCTGGATCACCGGGCAGCGCCGCGAGCAGGCGGCGACACGCACCACGCTTGCCGAGCGCGAATTCGACACCGTGCGCGGTATCGAGAAGTTCAATCCGCTCGCCGCATGGAGCGAGGGCAACGTCTGGGCATACCTGAGCGAGCACGAGGTGCCGTACAACCGGCTCTACGATCAGGGCTATCGCTCGATTGGCTGCGCACCCTGCACGCGCCCCGTACTGCCAATCGAGGACATCCGTGCCGGGCGCTGGTGGTGGGAAGCGCCGCAGTCGCGCGAATGCGGCTTGCACGTGGCACCGCCGTTGCGCGCCGAACGCGCGCGTTCCGCGGATGGAGCAGCGGAGTGAGCGGCACTGTCTACCTCGTCGGCGCCGGGCCGGGAGCAGCGGACCTCCTGACGCTGCGTGCGGCCCGGTTGCTCGGCGAAGCCGACGTCGTGTTCCACGACGCACTGGTGGACACTGAGACGCTCGCGCTTGCACTGCGCGCCGAAAAAATTGCCGTTGGCAAGCGCTGCGGTCGGCACTCGACCGCGCAGCGCTTCATTTCCAAGCGCCTGGTTGACGCGGCGAAGAAGCATCGCGTGGTGGTGCGACTGAAAGGCGGCGACCCGATGCTTTTTGGTCGCGCGCAGGAAGAAATTGCCGCACTGGCGGCGGCGGGCGTCCGCTACGAAGTGGTGCCGGGAGTCACCGCGGCGCTCGCTGCCGCGGCCGAGCTCGGTACCTCACTCACGCGGCGCGGAGTGTCGCGCAGCGTGGTGTTCGCGACGCCGCGCATCGGCGAAGGCGAGGGGGCTTCGAGCTGGGTGAAAGCAGTGTGCAGCGCCGACACCGCGGCGCTCTATATGGCCGCAGGTGACGCCGAGGCAGTCAAACGCGAGCTCATTGCCGCGGGCGTCTCGCCAGTCACTCCGGTCGCGCTCGCCGAGAACATCTCACTTCCCGGCGCGCACGTCGAAGCCGGTGTGCTGAACGAATTACCTCTGCTCACGCAACGCCGCGGTGGCGGCCCGGCGCTCGTGCTGCTCGGCGAAGTGTGGCGCGAGCAAATCGGGGACAGAACCCAATTTCTTGCGCGCTCCGCCTGAATCCGCTGCGGAGTTCCGCAGGTCCGTTGCGGACTGGCTACGTTCGCAGGCCGCGCTGAGCGAACCAGAGCGCGTAGACGAGAAAGATCGCGAACCAGGCGAGCGACCACTCGGCGATCGAAAAGCCAAGAAAGGTCCAGGTCACTTCTGCGCACTGCCCCGAGCCGGCGAACAGCTTCTCGATCGTGCGCGCGAGCGGGAAGTTCTCCATCATGAACGCGAGATCGGGGCCGCACGCCGGCACCTTGTCCGGGGGCAGGTGCTGCAGCCAGACTTGCCGCCCCGCCGTCGCAAGGCCGCCGCCCGCGAAGAGTAGCGCGAGCACACCGTAGACCGTCGCACCCCACCGCTTCGGGGCGTGCACCGCACCGATCGCGAACACGATCAGCAGCCCGTAGTAGAAGCCGCGCTGCACCAGACAGAGCGGACAGGGGTCCTGTCCCTGGACGTACTGCAGGAAGTAGCCGTAGCCCAACAGAGCCGCGCAGACGATCGCGCCTAATGAGAAAAGTGGACGGGCAGATAAAAACGGACCCAAATTAACCATAAATCTCCTTCAAGTACGGCAGGTTACGGTACTTCGGGCTATTGCCAAGCAAAGCACATTGGTGCATTGTCGCCCCGATGGGGGGGGTGCTGCATTGCCGCGGAGACGTGCCGGCAATCTTGTTTTAGGAGCGACTCGTTATGTTCAAGCAAAGCTTAGTGGCCCTCGCCTGTGCTCTGGCGTATGGAACGGCGCTGGCGCAAAACGTTCAACCTCAAGCAGGGCCATCCGCCCAACCTGCCCCTGCGGCCGTCACCGCACCGGCGAATGCGCCGACGCAGATCGCGGCGTCACATGAACCAGCGGCACCAGGCGGCACCTCGAC
>JBFKUL010000092.1:0-10008 GCA_041635755.1 Burkholderiales bacterium
CCCGATCAGGTCTGCGCCGCCGGCATTGGCCGCACCTTCCAGATCGTCAAGCCGTTTGCGGGGCTTTCGGTGCTCGACAACGTGATCGTCGGTGCGTTGGCCCGCGCCAGCACCGTTGCAGAGGCGCGCGAGCGCGCCCGCACGGTGCTCGACAAGCTCGGCCTCTCTGCGAAGCGCAATCAGCCGGCCTCCTCGCTGACCCTCCCCGACCGCAAGCGCCTGGAAGTGGCGCGCGCGCTCGCGACGCGCCCACGGCTGCTGCTGCTCGACGAAGTGATGGCGGGATTGCGGCCGACCGAGTGCGACCAGATGGTCGCCGTGTTCCGCGAGCTGAACCGCAGCGAGGGACTGACCATCCTGCTGATCGAGCACGTCATGCGCGCGGTGATGGCGCTCGCGCAGCAGGTCGTGGTGCTGCATCACGGCGAGATCATCGCGCGCGGCACGCCGCAAGAGGTGGTACACGATCCGGCAGTGCTCGAATGCTATCTGGGCGAGGATGTCGAGGTATGAGCGCGCTGCTCGCAATTTCCGGGCTCGACCTGTACTACGGCGATGCGCAGGCTTTGGCTGGCGTCTCGCTCGAGGTGCCCGAGGGCGAGATCGTCGCCATTATCGGTGCCAACGGCGCCGGCAAGTCTTCGCTCATCCGCACCATCGCCGGGATCGAGACGCCGCGCGCCGGGACGATCCGGTTTGGCGACCGAAACATCACCGGGCTCGACTCGCACAGGATTTGCGACCTCGGTATCGGCCAGGTCGCCGAAGGCCGGCAGATTTTCCCCAGCCTGAGCGCGCTCGAGAACCTGGAGATGGGCGCGCTGCTGCCGCGTGCGCGCGCCAAGGCGCCGCAAGCGCTCGAAGAGGTGTTCGCGCTGTTTCCAAAACTTGCCGAACGCCGCGACCAGCCCGCCGGCACCATGTCCGGCGGCGAGCAGCAGATGCTCGCGATCGGCCGCTGCCTGATGGGCCAGCCCGAGCTGATCATGTTCGACGAGCCTTCGCTCGGACTCGCGCCCACCGTGGTGCAGGAAGTGCTGCACGCGATTCGAATGCTGAACGCCAAGGGGTTGACGATCCTGCTGGTCGAGCAGAACGTCGCCGTGTCGCTCAAGATCTCGCAGCACGCCTACGTGCTCGAGAACGGCCGCATCGTGATGAGCGGCTCGGGCAACGCGCTTCTTAACGACGATCGCGTAAGACAAGCGTATCTCGGGCTCTGACGTGCTTACCCGGTACCTGCCTGATCGCGAGGAGCCGCTTTAGAACAGGCGTTTTGTCAGAGCGCGGTGGGCGAGGAGGAAGCTTGCCGCGTTCCACGACTGGCGCGGCATACCGCTCGGACGGCCGCTCAAGCCGTGGAACCACTCGTTGAATTCCCAGCCGTTGACGGCGTTCGCGGCGGCCAGGCGCACGAGCTCCTGCTGCGCAAGCGCCTTGCGGCTGCGTGCCGCGAGCGCCGCGACCCAGAAGCCGCCGACCATGGGCCAGATGCCGCCGTTGTGGTACTGGTGCTCGAGGTTCTGCTTGTGGCGCCCCATGTAGGCGCGCCACAGATCGTCGTTTCGCCGGATGACGTCGCAGGTGACGCGCACCGGATAGCGCGCCCCCTGCTGGGCCCGCTCGATCGCGCGGAGCATCGCCGCGCTGCGCGCCCCGTCCGCAAGGCCAAGCAGCGCCGCGAGCAGATTGCCGAAAACGTCGCCCTCCTCGCCCCACGAGGCGAGATTGACGAAGCTCAAGTACAGATCCATGTGCCGCTTGCGCTTGCGCGCGTAGTGCACCAGCAAGCGCAGGCGTTTGTATTCGGGCACCTCGCGCCCGCCCGGCGCGAACAGCTGGTTGAAGTGGCGCCGGGTCAGCTCCGCTCCAGCCAGAGCATAAAGACGCTTCACCCGGTACCAGAGCGCGTTGGTGTAGAGCACGAAGCCCGAGCGCGGCATGATGTCGGCCCAATCGCTCGCCTCGTTCTGCTGCAACAGATGGATCCGCGGGTGCTCCTGGCAGGCAAGCCAGGCGATCGCGCGGCGCGCCTGGGGGGCAAGCTTGCGGCCGAGCCCGCGCCCGACGCCGTGGCGCTCGACCCAGTCGAGCGCGATCAGCCACCACAGGGTGGCATCGATGCAGCCCAGATACCAGAAGTCGCCGCTGCCCGAGGTAGTTTCGACGAACTTTGGAATCTGGCCGTTCGCGGCCTGATGCTCGGCGAGGGTGGCGAGGCTCGCGGTCGCGCCGCGCTCGAGCCGAGCGTCGCCCGAAATCGCCATCGCCAGACCGCACACCGCAGCGTCGCGCGAGAACACGCGGTCGTAGCCGCGATGCCTCGCGCGGTCGCCGCGCGCCGCCGCAAGAATGCCCTCGCCCGCGAGATTGTCGCGCAACAGTGCCAAAGACTCGCGCTCGCAGGCCTTGACGAGTGCGCCAGGATCGCGCGGAACGGTAGTGGGCATCTGAGCTCGGTGGCACCGCGGCGCGCTCAGGGCGCCACGACGCCGGTGATGATGCCGCATTCCGCGCGCCGGACAAAGTACGGGTTGACGCGGCGCGCGCGAAACTGCATTCTGAAACGGTGCGCACCGATTACGTGCAGCGCTTCCTGTTCGAAGAGCTGGAAATCCGAGGGCGGCTGGTCTGCCTCACCGGCGCCTGGCGCAGAATGCTCGAAGGGCGCGCCTACCCGGAGAATGTCGCCGAGCTGCTCGGGCACACCACCGCGCTCGGCGTGCTGCTCGGCGCGAACCAGAAGGGCGCGGGCCGGGTCACGCTCCAGGTTCAGGGCTCCGGGCCGGTGCGGCTACTGGTGGCCGACTGCACGCCCGAGCTCAAGATCCGCGGCATGGCAAAGTACGACGACGGCGAGGCGCCGGCGGCGAGCGAGCGCGCGCTCCTTGGCGACGGCCGATTCGCGGTGACGCTCGAAGACGTGCACAGCGGCCGCTTCTATCAGAGCCTGGTGCCGCTCGAGGGCGAAACGCTCGAAGACATCTTCAAGCATTACCTCGCGCAGTCCGAGCAGGTCTCGGCATACCTGCGGCTGTTCGCCGACGGCGATGCCGCCTGCGGCCTGCTGCTCGAGAAGCTGCCCGAGGCCGACAAGCGCGATCCGGACGGCTGGAACCGCATCACGCACTTCGCTTCGACGCTCACGCTGCCCGAAACGCGCGACGCGCAGCCTTACGACCTCCTGACGCGGCTGTTTCCCGAGGAGCTGATGCGCGTGTTTAGATTGCACCCGGTCGAGTACGATTGTCCCTACGATGCGAGAAAGGTCGAGGAGATGCTGCGCAGCCTCGGGCGCGAAGAAGTCGAGTCGATCCTCGCCGAGCAGGGCGAAGTGGTGGTGCGCAACGAGATGTGCAATCACGAGTATCGCTTCGACGCGCACGAGATCGCGCGTATCTTCGACGAATCCGACCCAAAGGTGCTGCACTGATGCGCGTGTGCCGATGCCTTCTTCGCGATGCGAACAATGCGTTTGTCGCGGCGTCACGACAGCCCCTGCGAGTCTGCCAAATTGCCTGTTTTTCGAGCGACGGGCCTGATAGGCTTTTGGCTGTGAGCGGCCCTGCTCCGACACCCGACAAGGGAGGACGCCGTGAAGTGGACCGATAACGTGTACAGCTGCCGCAGCGCGATCATGATGATGGCGCTCGCAATCGCTCTCGCCGCCTGCAGCGACGACGCTCCCCAGCAGAAGAGCGAGAGCATTCCAGTGAAGCCGGAAGCCGCCGGCGCCTCGACGCCGCAGGCGGATCCCTATCAGACGCCAGGCGGAACCGTGGCGTCCGCGCCGGCAAAATCCGAAGCGCCGCCGGTCGACCCGAACAAGGCGTTGGCTGCGAAGGTCAAGCGCGCGCTCGAAGCGGAGCCGCGCGTCAACGGTCAGGGCATCGACGTGACCGCCGCCGATGGCGTCGTGTCGCTGTGGGGCACGGTGGCGGACGTTGCCGAGCGCAACAAGGCCGAATCGGTCGCTTCCGCGCAGCCTGGCGTCAAAGCGGTGACCAACAAGCTGGCGATCGTGAAGGGTTCCTAGGAGCCCAGCGCGGCGCGAAGTCGCCGCGCTACCTGATCTCGGCGCGAAGTCGCCACGCTACATGATCTGATTGACCACACCGCCGTCGACGCGCAGCGCCGCCCCGGTGGTGGCGGAGGCGCCCGCACCGCACAGGTACACCGCCAGGTTCGCCACCTCCTCGACCGAGGCGAAGCGCTTGGTCAGTGATGTCGGGCGGAACGTGGCGAAAAAATCCGCCTCGATCTCGGCCACCGTCTTGCCCGCCGCCTTGGCGCGCTCGGCCCGCAGCCGATCGGTGTTCTCGGTGCGGGTCGGCCCCGGCAGCAGCGCATTGACGGTGACGCCGGTGCCGGCGAGCTCCATCGCGAGGCCGCGCGAGATGGTGAGCTGCGCGGTCTTGGTCATGCCGTAATGGATCATCTCGCGCGGCACGTTCAGCCCTGACTCGCTCGACACGAAGATCACCCGTCCCCAGCCGCGCTTCGCCATGGCCGGTGCGTAGCGCCGCGCGAAGCGGATGCCGCTCATCACATTGACCTCGAACAGTCGTTGCCAGTCCGCGTCCGGAATTTCGAAGAACGGCTTGCGCTCGTAGATGCCGAGGTTGTTCACCAGGATGTCGGTATCGGTGACGCGTGCGAACACCGCTTCGGCGCCTTGTGCCGTCGCGCAATCCTCCGCGACGCCTTCGGCGCGCACAGAGAACACCGACTTGCGCAAGCGCTCGAGCGCGGCGTCGACCGAAGCCTGCTTGCGGCCCGTGATCACGACCTGCGCGCCCTCGGCGGCGAGGCCGCGCGCGATGGCGAAGCCGATGCCCGCGGTCGAGCCCGTGATGAGCGCACGGCGATCCTTCAGCCCGAGATCCATCGTGTCGAAGCCTCCTTCGGCCGGCGTGACTATTCCGCCGCCGCGGCGATATCGCGCGGCCGCGCGAGCTTCGCGCCGGGCCAGAGATCCGGGTGGCTCCTCGCGTACTGCGGCGGGTAGTCGAGCTTGACGCCGAAGTGCTCGGCCGCGTGCCACGCCCAGCGCGGGTCGTCGAGCAGGCCGCGCGCGAGCGCCACCATGTCGGCTTTGCCCGATGCAATGATGCCCTCGGCCTGGTCCGGATCGGCGATCATCCCGACCGCGCGCACTGCGATTGGCACCGCTTGCTTGACCTTCGCGGCGAACGCCACCTGGTAGCCCGGCTCGATCTTGACGCGCGCGTGCGGCACCAGCCCGCCGCTCGAAACGCACAGGTAATCGAAGCCGATCTTGTGCAGCTCGCGGGCGTAGAGAATCGACTCCTCGGTCGGAAGACCGGCGTCGATCCAGTCGCTCGCGGTGATGCGCGCGCCGAGGCAACGCTCCTTCGGCCAGGCGTCGCGCAGCGCGCGCGCGATCTCGAGCGGCGCGCGCATGCGATTCTCCAGCGTACCGCCGTAACGGTCCTTGCGCATGTTCGATAGCGGCGAAAGAAACTCATGGCACAGGTAGCCGTGCGCGCTGTGCATCTCGATCGCGTCCAGGCCAATGCGCCTGGAGCGCTCGGCCGCGGCTGCGAACGCATCGACTACCGAGCGGATGTCGTCGGCGGTCATTTCTCTGGGCGTGTGCCAGCCCTCGCCAAACGGGATCGCTGACGGCGCCAGCGTCTGCCAGGGCGACTCGGCGGCCGAGAGCGCCTTGCCGCCAAGCCAGGGCACCTGCGCCGAGCCTTTGCGGCCGGCATGCGCAAGCTGCACCCCGATCGGGTTCTTCGTGAGGCGGCGGCAGGCATCGACCACGCGCTTCATCGCCGCTTCGTTGTTGTCGCTGTAAAGCCCGCTGCAGCCATGCGAGATGCGCCCCTCGCGCGTCACATGGGTCGCTTCGAGCATCAACAGGCCGGCGCCCGACATCGCCAGGCCGCCGAGGTGGATCAAATGCCAGTCATTGAAGCTGCCGTCGTCGGCGCTGTACTGGCACATGGGCGAGACGGCGATGCGGTTCGGTACCGTCACGCCGCCGAGCTGGATCGGCGTAAAGAGCTTTGCAGTCAAGGATGACTCCTGTTCACGGTGCGGCGAGCTCGATGCCGCGTTGCTTGAATGAGGCGCGCAGGGCCTTGGCGAAGGCGACCGCGTTGGGCTGGTCGCCGTGCAGGCACAGCGTGTCCGGCGCCACCGCCACGCGCTTGCCGGACTGCGCCATGACGTGTCCCTGCTCGATCATGGCGAGCGCCTGCGCCACGGCCCTCTGTTCGTCCTCGATCATCGCCCCGGGCCGCCCGCGCGGCGTAAGCGTACCGTCGTCCTGGTAGCTGCGATCGGCGAACACTTCCCCCGCCACGCGCAGGCCCTCTCTTTGGGCGACGTCCATCATCAAGCTGTTGGACAGTGCATAGAGGATGACATCGCCGCCAAGATCCTTCACCGCGCGGGCCATCGCGCTGGACAAACCCTCGTCGTTCGCCGCCATGTTGTAAAGGGCGCCGTGGCACTTGACGTGATGCAGCTTCGCGCCGGCCGCGCGTGTAAACGCCTCCAGCGCCCCCGCCTGATACAGCACCAAGTCGTACATCTCCTCAGGCGTGATCTTCATCGCGCGGCGCCCGAAACCCTGCAGGTCCGGAAGCGATGGATGCGCGCCTACCGCGACGCCACGGTCGAGCGCCAGGCGCACCGTCCTGCGGATGGTTGCCGGATCGCCGGCGTGAAACCCGCACGCGATATTGGCCGAGGTGATGAGCGGCATGATCTCGGCGTCGGCGCCCATCTGCCACGCGCCGAAGCTCTCGCCCATATCGCAGTTCAGATCGATCTTCTTCATATGAATGGTTGACTTGCCGGACCCCTCGGCGACGCATGGGAAAGCGCCGCCGTCGGTGCCTCACCGCGCATTGTAGTGCCTAGCGGCCGAACGACCAGGCGATGGATCGCAGCGACGCGTCGACGCGCTTTCTCGCTACGCGGCGCAGTTCGAGCGCCTCGTCGAGAGTGCAGCGCGCGAACCGCAGCGCATTGCCGGGTGCCAACTGCGCCATGCGCGGCACGTCCGCAAAAACGATCTCGGCGATCTTCGGATAGCCGCCGGTCGTCTGGTGATCGGCCATCAGGGTGATCGGCGTGCCGCTCGCCGGCACCTGCACGGTGCCGAGGCAGGTGGGCCCCGAGAGAATGTCGACAGCCTTGGCGCGAACGAGCTTCGGCCCGGCAAGGCGATAGCCCATGCGGTTCGAGTCTGGCGACACGCGCCAGGTCGCGTCGAAGAAGGCCCGCTGCGACGCGGGCTCGAACAAGCCGAAGTGCTGGCCTTCCATGGCGTGGACCACGATCGGCTCGTGCTCGGGCGCGGTGAGCGCTGGGGCAGACCAGCGCACCGTCCTCATGCCGAGGCGCTCCGTGGCGCTCTTGGCGAGCTTCGCGTAGCGCTGCCTCGCAAGTTTCGTGGCTTCCGGCGAAAGCGGTAGCGCGTCGCCCCGCTTAAGAAGGCGGCCTTCGAATCCGCCAAATCCCGCCGGCAGGTAGGTGCTGCGGCTCTCGAGCACCGGCTTGACCTGGATGCCGCCCGCCACTGCCAGGTACGCGCGGCTGCCGCGCAGCGCACGCCCCGTGACCACGCGTGCACCCATCTCCAGAAACACCGGACGGTTCAGCGGGAAGGGCCGCCCGTCGGACTTGGCCTCGAATTCGGCGCCGCAGATCGCCACCAGCACCGCCTCGTCGAACACCAGCTCGGGCCCGAGCACCGTGATCTCGAGCGTCGCCTCGTCCTCGAAGTTGCCGACCATCGCATTCGCGAGCCGATGCGCCACCTCGTCCATCGCGCCGCACGGCACGATACCGAGGTGCTGCATGCCGTAGCGGCCGCGGTCCTGCAGCGTGGTGAGCAGGCCGGGGCGCAGGACTCTCAGGCTCACGGGCGGCGCTCCGCGGCGCTGCGCTGGCGCTCGAACGCCTCGCGGGTCACCGGCACGAAGCGCACGCGATCGCCGGGCGCAAACAGGCTGGGCAGGCGACGCTCGGCGTCGAACAGCACGAGCGGCGTGCGCCCGATGACGTTCCAGCCGCCCGAGATCGCGTAGGGGTAGACCACGGCCTGCTTGTTCGCGATCGCCACTGAGCCGGCGGGCACTTCCTGGCGCGGCGTCTCGCGGCGCGGCACTTCGAGCCTCGGATCGAGTCCGCCGAGATAAGGCAGCCCAGGCGCAAATCCGACCATCAGCACGCGATACTCACGCGCCGCGTGGCGCCGCACCACCTCTTCGCGCGAGAGCTTGGCGCGCTCGGCAATCTCGGCGAGATCGAGCGCGAACTCCGAGTCGTAGCACACTGGCACTTCGATCGAGCGACCCACCTCCTCGGCCGAAGGCAGCCCGTCCTCCAGGCACTGCTCGACCAGCGCGGCGGCGGCCTGCAGCGGCGCCGCCGGAAGATCGGCATGGTCGGGGTCGAAATGCAGTGCCACGCCCCCGAGCGTCGGCAATACGTCGCGAATCCATGGCACGCCGTGTTGGCGCACCGCGGCCGCGAGCCGCTGCCCGACCGCGTTCACCTCCAGATCGAGCTCCTCGGCGAGCTCGACGAAGGCCGCGGTGTCGCCGAGCGGGAGGATGCCGAGCGGTTTGGGCGTGCTCTGCCGGCGAAGCGCCATGCCGCGGCCCTAGCGGGGCCGCTTCGGCAGCGACACGCCGATCATGCAATCGCGCGTGACGAGCGAGGCCAGCCGCTCCTCGCTCCATCGCTCGGTGCCTTTCGGGCGCATCGGCAGCACGAGATAGCGCATGTCGGCAGTCGAATCGTGCACCCGGATCTGCACGCGCTTCGCGATCTTGGTGCCGAACTCCGCGAGCACGGAACGCGGTTCGCGCACCACGCGGCTGCGGTAGTTGCGCGATTTGTACCATTCCGGCGGGATGCCGAGCAGCATCCGCGGGTAGCACGAGCACAGAGTACAGACGATGACGTTGTGCACCTGCGGCGTATTCTCGACCACCACGAGCTTGAGCGCCGGCACGTCCAGCCCGAGAGACTCGACCGCGCGTGTGCCGTTCTCGAGCAGCCGCGCCTTGTACTCCGGATCGCACCAGGCGCGCGCCACGACCCGCGCGCCGCGCTCGGGCGTTCGGCCGCGGACGTCTTCGAGCGCCGTCCGTACCGCCTGCTCGCTGACCACGCCCTTCTCGACCAGCAGCTCGCGCAGGCTCACCTCCATCAGCTGGAAGTAGGACAGCGGTTCGTACTTGCCGAGATCCTCTCGCTTGCTCATCGCGCCCCTCGCCTCAGGCCGGCTCCAGCCAATGCTGGAAGATCTCGACTTCGATCACATCAGCGGGACTGCCGCGGTAAGCGGGCCATACGTCCTTCTGCAGGAAGCGCACGCGGTAAAGCGGCTGCGCGGGCAGGCCACTGCGCTGCTGCGCGAGCTCCTCCGGATTGGGAAACGCGCCGCACAGGCGCTCGATCGTGCCGTTGCAGCCGCGGATGTAGTACGGCGTGCGGATGTGGCCGAGCGGCGCGGTCAATCGGACGCGCACCTGTTCGCCTGGTGCATAGCGCACCGGTTCCGCGGGCAGCTCGTTCGAGTATTGCGGACGCGCTGCAGACCCCGACCGGTCGGTTACTTGCGGCACGAGCCCTCCGTGCGGGCCTTCACCTGTTCCATTTTCCGACCGAGCTCGTCGGTGGTGATGACGCCGCGCTGGATCATGGTCTGCGTGATCGAGGTCACCCAGCGCTCGTAGTAGGTCATGCGGTCGTAGGCCTGCGGACCGAGCGCCTCGATGTTCTTGCGCAGCTCGTCGACCGTCATCAGACGCTTGCCGCCGCCGAGCACGCCGGTCAGCAGCACCATGAGCGCGTCGACCCGGCGCTCCCAGTCCTCGTAGTCGTGCTCGGTGAGATTCAATTTGCCCGCGGGCAGCCCTCCCATATCGTGGTGGCTGCGCTCGACGAGCGCATCGGGCGCATGACGTCCATTCGCCATCCCATGACGCTTCGTCGCCATCCCATGACGCTTCGTCG
>JBFKUL010000093.1:0-9864 GCA_041635755.1 Burkholderiales bacterium
GACGAGGTCGGCAAGGACGTTGCCATGCATATCGCCTTTGCCAAGCCGCAGTACATGGCGAAGAACGAGGTGCCGGCAGAAACGGTCGCGCGAGAGCGCGAGATCCTTGCAGCGCGCGCAAAGGAATCCGGAAAACCCCCCCATATCGCGGCGAAGATGGTTGAGGGCGGACTGGCTAAATTTCTGGCGGAGATCACACTGCTCGGCCAGCCCTTCGTCAAGGACGACAAGCACAGCGTGGAAAAGATGCTTGCAGCGAAAAAGACCACGTTGCGCAACTATAAATTCTTCGTGGTCGGCGAAGGCATCGAGAAGAAATCGTCCGACTTCGCGGCCGAGGTCATGGCGCAGGCCGGGATGGCGCGCTAGTCGGGCGAACCCATGGCGCAGGCGGCTCTCACTCCTCGATACAAGCGAATCCTGCTCAAGCTCTCGGGCGAGGCGCTGATGGGAGATGACCCGTTTGGCATCAATCGCCAAACCATCGAGGACATCGTCGCCGAGATCGCGCTGGTTTCGCGCATGGGGGTGGAGATCGGTGTCGTGATCGGCGGTGGCAATATCTTTCGCGGGCTTGCCCCGGGTGCCTCAGGCATGGATCGGGCGACCGCCGATTACATGGGTATGCTCGCCACGGTGATGAACGCGCTCGCGCTGCAGGATGCGATGCGCCACGCCGGTCTGGTCAGCCGCGTTCAGTCTGCGCTCAAGGTCGAGCAGGTTGTCGAACCCTACATCCGAGGCAAGGCGATTCGATACCTCGAGGAGGGCAAAGTCGTCATCTTCGCCGCCGGTACCGGCAACCCGTTCTTCACTACCGACACGGCGGCCGCACTGCGCGGCAGCGAAGTAGGAGCGGAAATCGTCCTCAAGGCGACCAAGGTGGATGGCGTATATACCGCGGACCCCAAGAAGGACGCCGCGGCGCAGCGCTACAGCCGCATCAGCTTCGACGAGGCGATCAGCCGTAACCTACGAGTCATGGACGCCACGGCGCTTACTCTTTGCCGCGACCAGAAGCTCCCGATCAACGTTTTCAGCATCTTCAAGAAACATGCCCTGCAGCGTGTGGTACTCGGCGAGGACGAGGGCACGCTGGTTCACGTCTGAAGGAGGCCTTTTATGATGGATCAGCTCAAGAAGAACACGGAGCAGAAAATGAAGAAAACCATCGAGGCGTTCAAGGTCGACTTGGCAAAAGTGCGCACCGGCCGGGCGCACGCGGGGCTGCTCGATCACATCAACGTCGAGTATTACGGCAACCCGACCCCGATCAACCAGGTCGCCAACGTGACGCTGCTCGATGCGCGGACGATTGGCGTGACGCCCTGGGAGAAGAAGATGGCCGGAGCCATCGAGAAGGCGATACGTGATTCCGATCTTGGGCTAAACCCCGCGACGATGGGCGAGACGGTGCGCGTCCCCATGCCCGCGCTCACCGAGGAACGGCGCAAGGAGCTGATCAAAGTCGTTCGCCACGAGGCGGAGAACGCGCGGGTGGCCGTGCGCAACCTGCGTCGCGATGCGAACCACACGGCCAAGGAAGCGCTGA
The DNA here is from genome assembly GCA_041635755.1 of Burkholderiales bacterium. Classification (GTDB taxonomy): domain Bacteria; phylum Pseudomonadota; class Gammaproteobacteria; order Burkholderiales; family SG8-39; genus JBFKUL01. The sequence goes on from JBFKUL010000093.1 coordinate 1,553, forward strand.
AGAAAAAGGAACTTTCGGAGAACGACGAGCGGCGAATGGAGGTCGACGTACAGAAGTTGACTGACCACTACGTAGCCGAGATCGACAAGCTGCTGCAGCAGAAAGAGGCCGAGCTGCTCGCGGTCTGAGGTGCCATTCATGTCGCAACAAAGCTCGACGCTTTCGATTCCTCCCCACGGCGAAGTGCCGAGACATCTCGCCGTCATCATGGACGGCAACGGCCGGTGGGCGAACCAGCGCCATCTTCCTCGCATCGCGGGGCACCGACGTGGCGTCGAAGCCGTGCGTACCGTGGTGCGATCCTGCGCCGAGCGCGGCATCGAGTACCTCACGCTGTTCGCCTTCAGCTCCGAGAACTGGCGCCGACCCGCCGAGGAAGTTTCGCTGCTCATGCAGCTCTTTCAGGGCGTGCTGGTCAGCGAGGTCGAGAAGCTTCACCGCAACGGCGTGCGGCTGAAGGTGATCGGAGACACCGCGCGTTTCGATGCACGCATCCGTGATTTGATCGACAGCGGCGAGCGCCTTACCGCTGCCAATCGTCGCCTTACGCTCACGGTTGCGGCAAACTACGGCGGTCGCTGGGACATCCTGCAGGCGCTCGGCAGGCTGGTCCGCGAGCATCCCGAGCTCGCCGCCGGTCCGATCGCAGAGGAAAGCCTGGCGCCTTACCTGTCGATGAGTTACGCACCCGAGCCGGACCTGTTCATCCGCACTGGCGGCGAGCAGCGGGTGAGCAACTTCCTGCTATGGCAGCTTGCTTACAGCGAACTCTATTTCACCGATCAGCTATGGCCGGACTTCGATGCCGCGGCGCTCGATCGGGCCATTGCGTCGTACCGGCAGCGCGAGCGTCGTTTCGGGCGCACCAGCGGGCAGGTTGCCGCAGCCAAGGGCGTGGCGGCCTAGTTTGTTCGGTACCCGTCTTCTGACGGCGTTGGCACTGCTGGCCGCGTTCCTGGCCGCTGTCCTGCTGCTGGAGCGCCCAACGTTCGCCGCGGTAGTGACCTTGGTCGTCGGACTCGCCGGCCATGAATGGGCCCGGCTGTGCCGCATGCCGAAGCAGGCGGCGCTGGCCTACGGAGTGGGCATGGCAATGGCCTTTGCGCTAGTGGTCTGGCTGCTGTTTCCGGTCTCTGTTTCGGCGCCCGCGGCGGGCGCACTGTTCGTCGTGGCAACGCTGTTCTGGCTCGTCGCTGTGCCGTTGTGGCTTTACCAAGGCCTCGGCAGCGGCCCCCTGCTGCCGTTGGTCGGTTGGGTGGTCGTGCTGCCGGCCGCGCTTGCGGCCGTCGCGCTTTCGGGGCCGCCGCTGTTGCTGGTGCTGGGCCTGGTCTGGATCGCCGATACCGTCGCCTACCTGACTGGACGCGCGATCGGTCGGCGCAAGCTCGCGCCGTCGATCAGCCCCGGAAAAACCTGGGAAGGTGCAGGGGGTGCGCTGGCAGGCGCTTTGGCCTACTCTATCGTTTGTGCGATGTTTGTCCCGCAGCTCGCCCAGACGGTGAAGGGCGGAGCCTGGCTGCCGTACCTTGCCGGGGCGGCGCTGCTGTGCGCGGTCAGTATTCTCGGGGACCTCCTCGAATCGGCGCTCAAGCGGCAGGCGTCGGCAAAAGACAGCGGCAACCTGTTGCCCGGGCACGGCGGTGTGCTTGATCGTATCGACAGCGCCACGGCAACGCTTCCGGTCGCCGTTTTGATATTGCATTGGATCGCTCCGACATGAGCCGACCAGATCCCCGCTTCGCTGTCACGCAACGCCCACTGCGTCTCACGGTGCTTGGCGCAACCGGCTCTGTCGGCGCGAGCACCCTGGACGTCGCGTCGCGGCACCCGGAGCGCTACACGGTATTCGCGCTCAGCGCGCGAACTTCGGCCGATGCTTTGCTCGTACTGTGCCTTCGGCATCGACCGCGTTATGCAGTGCTCTCGGGCCTGGCCGAGGACCCCGCCCTGCGCCGACGATTCAGCGAATCCGGCTGCCGCAGCGAGCTTCTGTTCGGCGAGCGTGCGCTGGCGCAAATCGCGGCCGATGCGGAGTGCGATGTGGTGATGGCGGGGATTGTTGGCGCGGCGGGCCTGGCGCCGACCCTTGCGGCGGCCTCGGCAGGCAAGCGCGTGTTGCTCGCCAACAAGGAAGCCCTCGTGATGGCCGGGGCGCTGTTCATGCATGCGGTTAGGCAGGCCGGCGCGGACTTGTTGCCGATCGACAGCGAGCACAACGCGGTATTTCAGTGTCTGCCTCATGGTGCCGATGCGAGCGCAGCGCCGAGCATCGTACGGCGCATCATGCTGACTGCCTCGGGCGGCCCGTTCCGCGCGCTGCCGATGGAGCGGTTGGCCGACGTAACGCCCGAGCAGGCTTGCGCCCATCCCAACTGGGTGATGGGGCGAAAGATCTCTGTCGATTCGGCGACCATGATGAACAAGGGCCTTGAAGTGATCGAAGCGCGCTGGCTGTTCGATGTCGAACCCGGACGCATCGAGGTGGTAATCCATCCACAGAGCATCGTCCATTCGCTCGTCGAGTACGTCGACGGCTCCGTCATTGCGCAGCTCTCCAATCCCGATATGCGCGTACCGATTGCTCATGCGCTGGGATTTCCGGATCGGATCGAGTCCGGCGCTTCGCCGCTCGACCTCGGAGCGATCGGACAACTCACCTTTGAGCGCCCCGATCTGCGCCGTTTCCCCTGTCTTCGGCTTGCCTACCGCGCGCTCGAGGCCGGCGGTACCGCACCGGCGATTCTGAACGCGGCAAACGAAGTTGCTGTCGAGGCGTTTCTCGCGGGCCGCGTCGGCTTTACCACGATACCGGTGATCATCGAGGCCGTGCTGAACAAAGTCCGCTCGGTTCCGGCCAACGCGCTCGCCACGGTGCTCGATGCCGATGCCGCGGCACGCCAGGCTGGACGCGACCAGGTCGCGCACGCAATGGGAAGGGCAGCATGAGTGTCCTTCATACCATCGTCGCGTTTGTGATCGCGCTCGGCATCCTGATCGTGGTGCACGAATACGGGCACTACCTTGCTGCAAGGCTCTGCAACGTCAAAGTGCTGCGATTCAGCGTCGGCTTCGGCCGGCCCCTGGCGGTCTGGCGCCTCGGGCGTGACCGAACGGAATGGTCGATCGCCGCGGTGCCATTCGGTGGCTATGTGAAAATGCTCGACGAACGCGAGGCGCCGGTCGCACCAGAGGAGCTGCGCCGGGCGTTCAACCGGCAGTCCGTCAGCAGGCGGATCTTCATTGTCGCGGCCGGGCCGGTTTTCAATTTCATCTTCGCAATCGCCGTCTACGCCGGCCTGTTCATGTACGGACTGCCGGAGGCAAGACCCATCGTTGCCCAGCCTGCGCCGAAAACGCTCGCCGCGGCGGCCGGATTTCGCGCGGGCGACACCGTGCGCTCGATCGAGGGCGAGACGATCGAAACCTGGCAGGAACTCCGCTGGCGCGTCCTGCAAGCTGCGCTGCAGCGCGAGTCGCTCCTCGTGGAGGTGCAGAACGAGGGGCACGGCATTGCGACGCGGCGTCTTGACCTGCAAAGCTTCTCCAGCGATGACTTGGAGCAGGACGCGCTCGAACGCATCGGGCTGCGGCTTTTCCGGCCCGCACTCGAGCCGGTCCTTGGAAATGTTGTGGCGAGCAGTCCGGCGGCGCGTGCCGGCCTGGAGAGCGGCGACCGGGTCACGGCGGTTGACGGTCGGGCGATCGCATCATGGGAAGCGCTGGTCGAGGCGATCCGAAGCCGCCCCGAGCGCTCGCTGCGTTTCGACATCGAACGAGACGGCGTGCGCCGTTCGGTCGTGGTCACGCCGGATGCCGTCAAAGCAAACGGCGAGCGGATCGGACGCATCGGCGCAGGACCGAAGGTGCCGCCCACCTATGCCGATCGGATTCTGGTGCGCATTCAGCACGGTCCCATCGATAGCGTTTTGAAGGGCACCGCGAAGACCTATGACATCGCGATCTTCAGCCTGCGCATGCTTGGACGGATGCTGCTCGGCGAGGTGTCATGGAAGCACCTGTCGGGACCCGTAACGATTGCCGATTTCGCCGGGCAATCGGCGCAGATGGGATGGGTGTCGTACATGACGTTTCTCGCCCTGATCAGCGTCAGCTTGGGCGTACTGAACCTGCTGCCCATCCCGCTGCTCGACGGTGGTCACCTCATGTATTATGTCGCCGAGATCATAAAGGGTAGCCCCGTTTCCGAGCGCGTCGTGGAGCTCGGGCAGCGTCTCGGTCTGGCGCTGCTGCTGGTGCTCATGGCGTTTGCCTTCTATAACGACATCAATCGATTGCTCTCCGGCTGAGTGATGCGCAGGCGCATCCTTTCCGCGCTTGCATGCGGGCTGTTCGTCGTATCCCTCGTCGCGTCGGCGCAGGCCTTCCGGCCATTCGTGGTCAAAGATATTCGCGTAGAGGGCTTGCAGCGCACCGAAGCAGGAACGGTATTTAGCTACCTGCCGGTCAAGGTCGGCGAGACGATGACGGAGGAAAAAGCGCAGCAAGCGCTGCGCGCGCTCTTCGCCACCGGTTTCTTCAGGGACGTGCGCCTGGAGGTCGACGGCGACGTCCTCGTGGTGGCGGTGGACGAACGTCCGGCCGTGGCGCAGATCGATTTCTCCGGTGTGAAGGAATTCCCCACCGACACCCTGCGCAAGGTTCTGCGGGAGCAAGGGCTCGCGGAGGGCCGCATCTTCGACCGCTCCGTGCTCGAAACGGCCGAGCAGGAACTGAAGCGCCAGTACCTGTCACGCGGTCTCTATGCGGCCGAAGTGCAAACCACCGTCACGCCGCTTGAGCGTAACCGCATCGGCATCAACATCGCGGTAGTTGAAGGCGACACAGCCAAGATTCGCTCGATCAATTTGGTGGGCGTCAACGCGTTCAGCGAAAAGGACCTGCTCGACCTTTTCGTGCTGCGCACGCCGGGTTGGCTGACCTGGTACACCAAGCACGATCGCTATTCACGGCAGGCGCTCGCCGCTGACCTGGAGACCGTGCGCTCGCACTATTTGGATCGGGGCTACCTGGATTTCAACGTCGATTCGACCCAGGTTTCGATCACTCCGGACAAGCGCGATATCTACATCACCGTCAATATCACTGAAGGAGAGAAGTACACGGTATCCGAGGTGCAACTGGCGGGTCAAATGCTGGTACCGCGCGAGGAGCTGGAGAAGTTGATCCGTCTCAAGCCAGGAGACGTGTTCTCGCGCTCGAAGCTTACCGAGACTACCAAGGCGATTGCCGAGCGGCTGGGGAACGACGGTTACGCCTTTGCAAACGCCAACGCCGTGCCCGTCGTGAGCAAGGAAAAGCGCACTGTTGCGTTCAGCATTCTGATCGACCCGGGCCGTCGCGTATACGTCCGCCGTATCATCGTGGCCGGCAACACCAAGACGCGGGACGAGGTGGTGCGCCGGGAAATGCGGCAGCTCGAAGGGGCCTTCTACGACGCCTCGAAGATCCAGCTGTCGCGTCGTCGCGTGGACCGCACGGACTACTTCGGCGACGTGTCAGTGGACACGAAGGCCGTTGAAGGCAGCCTGGATCAGGTCGACGTCGTCATGACCGTCAAGGAGAAGCCCACCGGCGCCATTCTGATCGGCGCGGGTTTCTCGTCAACCGAGAAGTTCCTGGTGTCCGCCTCGATCAGTCAGTCGAACATCTTCGGCAGCGGCAAATTCCTTTCCGCCTCGATCAACACCGGCAGTGTCAGCAAGACCTACGCGCTCTCATACTCCGATCCGTATTTCACGGTCGACGGCGTCAGCCAGGGCTTCGATATCTACAAGCGAGAAATCGATGCCTCTTCCCTGAGCGTCGGGCCCTACAGGACCGACACCCTCGGCGGCGGGATTAAGTTCGGGTTTCCGCTGTCCGAGACCGAGCGCATTGCGGTGGGGTTGATCGGAGAACGCGTGGTGCTGGACACGTTCACGAACAGTCCTTTCTCGTATCTCGATTTCGTCAGCAAATTCGGGAACCAGTACAACTACGGCGCGGTGACCGGGGAGTGGTCGAGCGACACCCGTGACAGCGTGATCCTCACGACAAAGGGCAATCTCACCCGAGCGACCGCCGAATTGGCCGGCGGCGGACTTGAATATTACCGCCTTGGCTTTACCCACCAGCGATTCTTTCCCTTGACGCGGATCTATACGTTGGCGCTGAACGTGGACCTTGGCTACGGCGACGGTCTCGGAGGCAAGCCGCTGCCTTTCTTTAAGGGCTTCTACGCCGGCGGCCCGGGTTCGGTACGCGGCTACCGGTCATTCTCGCTGGGCCCTCAGGATCCGCTCGGAAACGCGCTGGGCGGGAATCGCCGTGTGGTGGGCAACATCGAGCTGCTGTTTCCGATGCCGGGCGCCGCGCAAGACAAGTCGATTCGACTTGCCGCGTTTCTCGATGCAGGGCAGGTCTACGCCGACGGCGATAAGGTGACGCTGTCCGAACTGCGCTATTCGGCCGGACTTGCACTTGTCTGGAGCTCGCCCCTCGGCCCGCTCAAACTCTCGTTCGCCGAGCCTCTGAACGATAAGCCCAGCGATCGCATTCAGAGGTTACAATTCACCTTCGGTACCGTATTCTGATGCCCCAATCCCGACCGATCATGCCGTTCATCAGATTCACCATTGCCGCCGCCGTTCTCGCCGGCATCGCACTGCCGACTGCTGCGTTGGCGGAGAACCGCATCGGGTTCGTCAACACCGAGCGGATACTGCGCGACGCCGTACCCGCGGTGCGCGCACAGAAAAAGATCGAGGCGGAGTTCTCCAAGCGCGATCAGGAAATGGCGCGCGTCGCGGACCAGCTCAAGCGCATGCAGGACGAGCTTGAGAAAAACGCAGTTACGATGTCGGAGTCCGCTCGACGCAGCAAGGAACGCGAGTTCAGCGACCTGAGCCGGGACTTTCAACGCAAGCAGCGCGAGTTCCGCGAGGACCTGAACCAGCGTCGCAACGAGGAGCTGGCGGTCGTGGTCGAGCAGGCAAATCGCGTGATTCGTCAGATTGCCGAGCAGGAAAAGTACGACATCATTTTCCAGGATGCTGTCTACGCAAACCCACGCATCGATATTACCGACAAGGTGATCAAGGCGCTGGAGAGCAGGCCGGTCGAAGCCACCAAGCCTGGCGCGCGATGACATGCCTGCGCCGGTCACGCTCGCGCAGATCGCCTCGCGTCTTGGCGGTCGTGTAGTCGGCGAAGCCGGGACCCTGATTCGTCAGGTCGGCTCCCTTGAACGCGCCGGCCCCGACCAGATCACGTTCTTCACCCATCCACGGTACAAGGCGAAACTCGCGTCAACCCGGGCCGGCGCAGTCGTGCTGGCCGCCGAAGCAGAGTCGCTGACGGGGCTGCCGCGCATCGTATGCGACAACCCTCATGCATACTTTGCTCGTCTTTCGCAGTATTTCAATTCGTCCGTGGCACCACCCCCCGGCGTGCATCCGTCCGCGCAAGTGGCAGGTTCGGCCCGCGTTCATGCGAGCGCACGCATCGAGGCTGGGGTGGTGATCGGCGACAGCGTAACGCTTGGGGCGCGCGCGTGGATCGGACCAGGATGCGTGATTGAGGCGGGCGCCGCGATCGGTGACGACAGCCGCCTTTACGCTTTGGTGGTGATCAATCGCGATTGCCGCATTGGAGCTCGGGCCATCCTTCACTCGGGCGTGGTCATCGGCGCAGATGGCTTCGGCATCGCGCCCGACGGCGGGCAATGGGTCAAGGTGCCTCAGATCGGGCGCGTTGTCATCGGTGATGACGTGGAGATCGGCGCAAATACCACCATTGACCGCGGGGCGATGGACGATACGATCGTCGAGGACGGCGTCAAGCTCGACAATCAAATCCAGATCGGACACAACTGCCGCATCGGTGCGCACACCGCGATGGCGGGATTTTCGGGCGTCGCGGGAAGCACCGACATCGGCAGGCATTGCGCGATCGGCGCGGCCGCCGTCGTTCTCGGCCATCTCGAGATCGTGGATCATGTCAATGTCTCGGCGGGCACGGTTGTTTCGCGCTCGATCCGCAAGGCGGGGACCTATACCGGGATGTTTCCGTTCGACGAACACGCAAGCTGGGCGCGCAATACCGCGCTGGTGCGCCACCTGTCCGATCTTGCGCGGCGTTTGCGCGAGCTCGAAAAGAAAGTCCTGAAGGGGAAGGAAAATGGCTGAGATGGATGTCAATGAGGTGCTCGCGCATCTGCCACAGCGCTTTCCGCTGCTGATGATCGACCGCGTGCTCGAATGCGAGCCAGGCAAGCGAATCCTCGCCATCAAGAATGTTTCGGTGAACGAGCC
>JBFKUL010000094.1:0-9833 GCA_041635755.1 Burkholderiales bacterium
GCCGCGGGTTTCAGTGCGCCGAGGAACGCGTCAATGTCAAAAGCCGCGAACTCAGCCAGCCAGCCGCGTGGCGCGATGCCGGCGAGGTTGCGCTGCAGCGCCGTGTAGAACGATACCCCGAGGGCTCGACACAACGCGTCGAGCAGCGCACGGTCGATGAGCGCCGGGCCGTAGCTCGAGACCAGGCTGTTCAGATTCTGGCTCGCGCCCTCGGCGATCTGCGTGGAATAGTGCGCGCGGAAATGGCCAAAGGCGCTGCTCGGCTTCCCGGACAGATACGCCTCCCGCGCAAGGCGCAGCGCCGCACGCAGCTGCTCGAAGTTGTCGTCGTTCGACAGCGCCGGATCTTTGTCGAACCACTTGGGCGCGAGCAGCTCCGCCGCCCCGCCTTCGGCCTCGCGCCCGTCCTCGGTGCGGATGCGCGCACGCACGAACGCCTGCGGCGACTCCGTGAGCGTCACGACGCCGAAGCGAAAAGGCATGCGCAAACGTACGTCGCGCTCGAACAGCTCGATCGACACGACCCTGAACTGGGGAGCGGTGGCCATCGGGGAATTTGTAACCGGACGGTTAAGTCTCGCCGTCGACCGGGCCGGCGTCAACCCGGAATTTCGCGCCCGCGAGAATCACACCTGCCGCGGCGCAAACATGATGATCGCCATGCCCGCGATCGCGACCGCACCGCCGAGAAGGTCCCATTGCGACGGACGCACGCCGTCGGCCAGCCAAAGCCACAAGATCGCGGTGGCGACGTACACTCCACCGTAGGCTGCGTAGACGCGCCCCGCGGCGGTTGGATGCAGCGTCAATAGCCAAACGAAGATGGCAAGCGCGGCGGCGGCGGGCAGCAGCAACCAGGCCGGTGCGCCCTTCTTCAACCACAGGTAGGGCAGATAGCAGCCGACGATCTCGGCAATCGCCGTGGCCACAAATAAGCCGAAGGTCTTGAGCTCGAACATGTGGGCGCTCCGATGCGGCGGGCGGCGCGGCCCGACCCGCCGGTTGCACACCGAGGTGCCACTTTACGCCCGGGCGTTGCGCTCCTGCAGCGCCTCGAGAATGCCGCGGAGGTAGCCGATCGCCCGCGCTGCCGCGCTCGGGCCGTCGGGAACGTAGTCAAAGGGCTCGACCGCGACATCGCCGCGGTAACCGTGCCGGGTGAGCGCCGCGAAAAGCGGCGCGAAGGTCTGCTCACCCTGCCCCGGGCCGCGGCGATTGCGGTCGTTCACCTGGACATGCGCGATCACGCCCTTGGGCAGCCAGTTCTCCACCAGCGCCGCGAGGGGCACGCTTTCCATTCGTCCCGCAGCGCTGCAATCGAGCATCGAGCGCGCCGCCGGGTTGTCGATCTCGGCGACGAGCTGGGCGGCTTCCGCCAGCGTATTGACGAGCGGCGTCTGGTCCGACCCGAGCGGCTCGATGCAGTAGATGAGGCCCGCCTTGTTCGCATGCTCGGCCGCCTTTGCGAAGCAGTCGCGCGCGCGCGCGAGGGCCGCCTCGCGGGTCTCGCCCGCCTCAATGCGGCGTTGCTGCGGCGAGCCGTGCACCAGGTAACGCCCGCCGAGCTCGGCGCAAAGGTCGACCAGCGCCAGCATCACATCGACGGTGCGCCGGCGCACCGCCTCGTCACGCGCGCTGATCGAGAGACCCGCCGGCTTGACCAGCAGCCAATGCAGGCCGGTGACCGCAACACCTGCGTCCTGCGCCGCGCTGCGCGCCGCCGCGATCTGCGCGCGGCCCATCCGATGCGGCTCCTCGGAGAGCGTGTATGGTGCGACTTCGAGCCCGTCGTAGCCCAGCTTGGCGGCATACTCGCACTGTGCCGGGAACGGCATCGGCGAGATCACCTCGTTGCACAGGGCGATGCGCATGCCGGCTATTTCCGGACCGCGTTGAGGATCATCTCGGCATTGTGCCGCGCGCGCTCGGCGAGCGCGCGCGGCGCCATCAGATCGCGCGCAAAGATCTGGGAAAGCGTATAGCGGTTGCTGAGATAGAAATAGCCCTCGCCCGCGATCGAGATGTAGAGCTGCACCGGGTCGAGCCCCTTGCGGAACACGCCGTCGCGCTCGCCGCGTCGCAGGATCCCGGCGAGCGTGTGCACCAGCGGCGAGTGCATCTCGCGCACGCGCTTCGACTTCCTCACGTGACGCCCCTTGTGCAGATTCTCGCTGTTGAGAAAGGTGAGGAATTCCGGGTGCTGGAGAAAGTACTCCCAGGTGAATTGCACCAGCCGCCCGAGCGCCTCGACCGGGGCGAGGTGCTCCAGTTCGAGCCCGCGTTCGGCACTGCGGATGTGCGCGTAGCGCTCCTCAAGCGCGGCGAGGAACAGGTCCTCCTTCGAGCCGAAGTAGTAGTACAGCATGCGCTTGTTGGCACCGGCGCGCGCCGCAATGCGATCCACTCGGGCGCCGCCCAGGCCGAAGCGCGAGAACTCCACCGTTGCCGCGTTGAGAATGCGCTGGCGCGTGCGATCCGGATCGCGGCTGGCGCCGTTGCCGCCTGCTATGGAGCGCTTTGCCGTATTTTTCATTATGTTTGCCCTCTCAGGGCGCGATGATGCCGTGCGCTTCTGGGCGACGTCCATTGTGCGAGCTCATGCCAGCCAGCGCTCCAGATTGACCCGGACGAACTCGTCGTCGTTCAGCTCCGGGTATGCGCCGTAGACGCGGTCGATCTCCTCGGCCTGTCCTGGCGAGAGCGTCTCTTTGGGATCGAGGCACCAGGTACCTTCGAGCAGGCCTTGCCGGCGCAGCACCTCGTGGCAGCCGGGAATGCAGCCGGCGAAATCGTGCGCCACGTCGAAAAAGGCGCTGTTCGAGTCGGTGACGCGTGCATCGAGGGCGATCAGCGCCGCGTCCACCCGCTTCGACTCGACCGCCTGCTGGATGCGCTCGAAGAGCTCGACCGCACGCTTGGTCCAAACGCTCCAATGCCCGAGCAGCCCGCCCCTGATGCGCAGCGTGACCTCCTTGCGATCGCGCATCAGCGAGAAAGGCGTGACCAGGTCGAGCACGATGTGATCGTCGTTGCCGGTGTACAACGTAACCCGGTCCTCCGCGCGCGCCTCCAGCACCCCACGCAACACGTCGAGCGTGCGGTAGCGGTTGAACGGCGCGATCTTTACCGCGACCACGTTGTCGATGGCGGCAAACGCGCGCCAGAACGCCGCCGGGAGCTCGGGTCCGCCCACCGCCTTCTGCAGGTAGAACCCCACCAGCGGCATCTCGCGCGCCACGGCGGCGCAATGCGTCACCAGCTCCTGGAGGCTCGCCGCGCTCATTGGCGCGAGCGACAGCAGGCCGGCCGAGTAGCCGAGATCGCGCGCGAGCGCGGCCTCCTTTCTCGCCTGCTCGGTGCGCCCGGAGAGCCCGGCGATCATCACCAGCGGACGCTTCGCCCAGCGCTGCGCTTCCTCCATGGCGATCCTGAGCACCGGCTCGTAGAGCCCCACCTCGCGGATGGCGAATTGCGTGGCGTGCACCCCGACCGCGAGTCCACCCGCGCCGGCGTCGAGGTAATAGCGCGCGAGCGCGCGCTGGCGGCGCTCGTCGAGCCTTCGGCCTGCGTCGAGCGCAAGCGGGTGCGCGGGGATCACCGTGCCGCGGCGAAGCAGTGCGAGCACGTCCGAGGGCAGCTGGGTCCAGTGCATCGCCATGTTCTTCCTCAGCCCAGCTCCGGACCGGCGATCGCCATGCAGCGCCGCGAGTCGCCGAACAGCTCGTCCCGCCCGAGCGCCATGCGCGTATAAGGCCGCTCTTTCTCGAAACCGTGCGCGGCGAGCCAGCGGGCAAGCTCGCCATGGCGATCGAGCGCGTCGACGATCAGCGGCGAAGGCAGCCGCGCCGACGCATAGGCGGCAAGCGCCACGGCGCTCGTTTCGTTCTCGGCGACGATTGGTCCCATCTGGATCGCGATGCGCCCTTCGCGCCCCAGCAAAAAGCCGCACAGGCGCCCGTTGTTCTCGGCCACGCAGGCGAAATCCCGGGAGCGCGCGCGCAGCCGCTCGAGCAGTGGCGCGCGATCACAACCGAACGCCTGCGCATCCAGCGCGAGCAGCTCGGGCCAATCGCGCGCGGCAAGCGCGCGCACACCCGTTGCGGTGGACGCCGACGGCGCGACCGTTCTCCGCCAGCGGGTCATTGCCCAGCCGTCGCGAAAGCCGAGTGGCTTGTACACCTCCCGGCCGGCCGGCGTAGCGTCAAGCACCGGCACCATGCCGGCCTCGCACAACGTCCGAATGCAACGCTCGAGCAGGCGCGTGGCGATGCCGCGGCGACGAAAATCCTTCGCCACCAGCACCATGCTGACCCAGCCAAAGCCGCTCGGATAGGGCAGTGTCGCCGCGGTAGCCGCCAGGCGGCCGTCGCCGGTCTTGACCGCGAAGCCGCGCCCGAGCTCGAGAAAGATGCGCCAGTCACTGCGGTTCTGGTTCCAGCCAGCCTCGCTCACCAGCGCGTTCGCCCGCCCGAGGTCGGCGACTTCGAGCGCGGCTTCGACCAGCGCTTCGCTGTCAGTACTTGCCATCGCGCGTCTCGAAGTGCGTTTCCTTGCCGAGGCTTGGCCCGCCGCGCGAGAGCCAATCTGCGGTCCAGTCGATCATCTTTTCCAGCGGTACGCGCGGCGCGCCGAACAGGCGCTGCGCCTCGCTCGTATCGATCAGCCACGCCGTACCGGCCTCGCTGCCCTTCAACTTCGCGGGCTTGCCGAAGCGCTTGCCGAATTCGCCGGCGAGCCAGCGCACGTTGGTGTTCTCCGGCCCCGTGACGTTCAGCGCGCTCGTAGGCGTCGTGCAATGCGCAAGCAGGCGTAGCGCCTGCTCGTTGGCGTCGCCCTGCCAGATGACGTTGACGTGTCCCATGGTGACGTCGAGCGTACGACCCGCGAGCACCGCCGAACCGACGTCATGCAGCACGCCGTAGCGCATGTCGATGGCATAGGAAAGGCGCACCAGCCGCCCCTGCGTGCCCCACCTGCGCGAGCCGTAGAGGAACATCTGCTCGCGCCCGACGCAGGAGTTGGCATAGTCGCCGGCCGGCGGCTCGGTGCGGGTGGACTCGCTCGCGCCCGGGCCCTTCACGTCGACATACGGATACACGCAGGCAGTCGAGAAAGCGACGATGCGCGATTTCTGGAATGTTTCAGCGACCATCAGCGGCACGCCGGTGTTCATCGCCCAGGTGAACGAGGCATCGCCGGCCGCGCCGAACTTGTAGCCTGCCATGAACACCACGTTCGGCACGCGCGGTAGACGCTCGAGCGCGTCGCGCTCGAGCAGGTCGCAGGCGATGCACTCGATCCCCTGGGCTTCGAGCTTCTGGCGCAATCCGGCCTCGGTGAAGCGCGCAACGCCGACCACGCGCTTCGCTGGTGCGGCGCGCTTTGCCAGGCGTGCAAGGGTTGGGCCCATCTTGCCGCCGACCCCGAGAATCATCACGTCACCCGCTACGCGCGCGAGCTCCGCCTCGAGCGCCTTGCTCGGCGAAGTCATGAACGCCTCGAGCGCTTCGACATCGGCGAAGCGCTCGGGGAGCACGGCGGCGGCTTGCTCGCGCGTCATCCGGTCGGGACCGCTATTCCATGCCGAGCAGTTTGTAGATCCTGCGGGTGTACTCGCCGAAGGCCTCGTGCGTTTTCATGTCCAGGGTCCTCGGATGGGGCAGGCGGATCTCGATATTGTCGGCCATCCGCGCCGGGCCTGCGGTGAGCACCACCACGCGGGAGCCCAGGAACACCGCCTCCGAGATACCGTGCGTAACAAAGAGGATGGTCTTCTTCGACTCCTTCCAGATGCGCAGGAGCTCCAGGTTCATCTTCTCGCGCGTGAGCGCATCGAGCGCTCCGAAGGGTTCGTCCATCAGCACCAGCTTCGGATCGTGCACCAGCGCTCGCGCAATCGCCGCGCGCTGCTGCATCCCGCCGGAGAGCTCGTAGGGGTACTTGTGCTCGAAGCCCGTGAGCCCGACGAGCGCGAGCAAGCCCATGGCGCGCTCGCGCGACTCGGCCACCGGCAGCCCCAGGATCTCCGCGGGCAGCAGCACGTTCTCCAGGATACGGCGCCACTTCAGCAGCAGCGGCGCCTGGAACACCATGCCCACATCGCGCGCCGGATTGAACGCGTGCGTGCTCGAGCCGATCCTCACCTCGCCCGCGTCGTGCGGGTGCAGCCCGGCGAGGATCTTCAGCAGCGTCGACTTGCCGCAGCCCGAAGGCCCCACCAGCGAGACCAGCTCCCCGGGCATCACGTCAAAGCTCGCGTCGGAGATCGCGAGGAACGCCTCGCGCCCCTTGCGGTAGACCTTCTTCACCCCCGACAACCGGATGAACGGCTCGGTCATCAGGCGATCCGCGCGTCCTTCACCACCAGCCAGCGCTCCAGACCGAGCACTAGGCCGTACAGCGTCACCCCGATCAGCGTGATCAGCAGCACGGCCATGAACATCGCCGGGGTGTCGAGCGTCACCTGCACCTGCAGCATCAGATAGCCAAGACCCTTGTCCGAGCCGAGGAACTCGCCGACGACCGCGCCCGCCACGGCGAGGATCGCCGCGACCTTCATGCCGGCGAAGATGTAGGGCAGCGCGCCGGGCAGTTGGATCTTCGTGAACACCTGCCAGCGCGAGCCGCGCAGCGCGCGCACCAGGTCGAGCAGATCGGGCTCGATCTCGCGCAGACCGCGCGCCGTGGTGAGCAGGATCGGGAACACGCAAATCGAGAACGCCATGATGGTGTTCGGGAACACGCCGTACTTGAACCAGACGATGATCAGCGGTCCGAGCGCCACCTTGGGGATCATGTTGAGCGACACCAGTAGCGGCATGAACACCGCCTCCAGCGTGCGCGACCACGTGAACACCAGCGCCAGCGCGACGCCCACCACGAGGGCGAGGAAGTAGCCGCCGAAGATCTCGCTCGCGGTGACGCCGATGTTGAACCACCAGTTGTAGTTCGGCTCGAACAACGCCTTGAACGTGTCCTGGGGCGAAGGCATGACGAAGCGCGGCACGTCGCCGAGCTTCACGAACAGGTACCAGGCGGCGACCAGCCCGACGTGCGCCAATACGGCGAGCACGAACCTCGACCACCCGTCGTCAGAACTAAACATGGTACTTCCTCCCTAGCTCACCCGCATCACGATCGAATGATCGTATTCGAGCGCGGGCGCCACAAATGGATTGTCGTTGCGCACGTAGTGCAGCGCGCAGGCGCGGCGCCAGCGCGTCGAGAGGTTCGCTCCCGACTGGTGGAACGTCGTGCCATGGTGGAAGGATACTCCGCCGCGCGGCACCGGCGCCGCCGTCATGGGATGCACCTGCGCGATGTCCGCCGGCACGTGCAGCTCGTAGGGCTGCCCCGGCGGCGCGACGTGCGGGTAGACCGGACCGAGGTGCGTGCCTTCGCCGAAGAACAGGCAGCCGTTCTCGACGGTGGCGTCGTCGAGCGCCACCCAGGCCGTGACCAGCGCATCCCGGTCGCGCGGCCCGAAGTAGAAGTTGTCCTGGTGCACGCGCTTCGGCCCGCCACCTTCAGGCGGCTTGAAAAAGATTTGGCTGAAGTACACCGAGACGCCGGCGCCGATCAGCGACTCGACCAGGCCGACGAGGCCCGCGTCACGCGCCAGGTGCTCGACCGAGGCGCGGTACCGGTGCGGATTGTCGAGCTTGCGCAGCACGTTCCTCGCCTTGACGCCGCCGTCGACGTACCAGGCCCGCTGATCGGGCGAGAGATCGGCAAGAAACGCCTCGCCCCAGCGCTCGATGTCGGTGATGACCGCGTCCATCGTCGCGCCATCGAACACGCCCGGCACGGTGACGTGCCCGGCACGACGATACTCGGCGAGCTGCGCATCGCTTACGCTCATCAGACCTTCCTTATGGCGCCGCGCGGCGATCCGCCTGCGCGCGCCAACCCCCCGCTAACGCTATCGCGGCTCCAAGCGGCGCGTCAACACGCGCCCCCGATGGAAGTAACCGGCCGGTTAAAATCGCGCCAAGCGGTGTTTCGCGCGCGCGCCGTTGACACGCATGGAGCCGCGCCGATACCATCGTTGCCACCACCGGGAAGGAGGACCCGTCATGCGCAAACTGATCATTGCGGCGCTTGCGGCGCTCGTCGCAGCGCCCGTGTACGCCCAGCAGAAGCTCGACTTCATCCTGAACTGGGTGCCGGGCGGCGACCACGCCCCCTACTACTACGCCAAGAAGATGGGCTGGTACGCTAAGGAAGGCATTGACCTCAATCTCGAGCCCGGCAAGGGCTCGGCGCTCGCCACCCAGAAGGTCGGCGCCGGCGCCAACCCGATCGGGCTCGCCGACATGGGCGGGGTGCTGGTCGCCAAGGGCAAGGGCGCGGACACAGTCGCCGTCTTCAACGTCTACGCGAATTCGCCGCAGGGCCTGTATTGGCTGAAAAGCTCGGGGATCAAGGGCATCAAGGACTTTCCGGGCAAGAAGATCGGCAATCCGGCGGCCGACGGCGCGCGCACCATGTGGCCGGCACTCGCGAAGGCGAACGGCATCGACCCGAAATCCGTGACCTGGGTCAACATCGACGCCAATGCCAAGCTCGCCGCGCTGAAGGCAAAGTCGATCGACGTCACCACGTCGTTTTACAACATCCACCATATTTTCCAGCGCGAGCTTGGCGACGACATGGGCTTTCTCGCCTGGCGTGATATCGGCCTCAATCCGTACGGCAACTCGGTCATCGTCAACGCGGAGTTCCTCAAGGCCAACAAGCCGCTGGTGGCCAACTTCGTCAAGGTGACGCAACGCGCCTTTGCCGATTGCGTCAGGGATCCGAAGCCCTGCGTGCAGGCGCTGATCGATGCCAACGGAGCGCTCAAGTTCGACAACGAGCTGACCAACTGGGGTCTGGTGGAGGTGCTGATGAGCGACCAGTTCTCTCGCGGCACGGCGCTGGGCTGGCACGACCCGGCGCGCCTGAAGGCCGACTACGAGCTGGTGCGCGAGTACATCGGCATCGACAAGCCGTTTGACGTCGCGGGAACCTACACCAACGAGTTCCTCGACAAGTCGATCAAGATGACGAAGTGACCGGGCGTTTGACCTGCGCCCTGCTCGGATGAGCGAGCCGCGCATCAAGACCACGGTCGTCGGGTCCTATCCGGTGCCCGACTGGCTCAAGGCGCTGCCCTCGGAGCAAGCGCTCGTCGACGCCACGCGCGTCGTGCTGCACACGCAGGAGCGCGCCAACATCGACCTGGTGTGCGACGGCGAGCTGTACCGCTTCGACGTCAATCATCCCGAGACCAACGGCATGATCGAGTACTTCGTGCGGCCGCTGGAGGGTGTGCGCACGCGCCTGACGTTCGACGAGCTGATGAACTTCCGCGCCAGGCCGGGGATGCGCTTCCGCACGCGCCCACCCGGCGCGGTCGACGGTCCGGTCGGCCCGGGCGCGCTCGACCTGCCGCAGGCCTGCGCACGCGCCCGGGCGCTGGCGACCCGACCGTTCAAGTTCACGGTCACCGGCCCGCACATGCTGGCCAAGACGCTGCTCGATCTGCACTACAAGGACACGGCCGCCCTGGCGCTCGCGATCGGCGACGCGCTCGCGCAACAGGTCAAGCATCTGGATGCCGACGTGGTTCAGCTCGACGAGGCGAATCTTCCCGGCCACCCCGACGAGTGGCAGTGGGCAGCGAAGGCGATCAACCGCGTGCTCGACGCCGTGCCGAAGGGCGCCAAGGCGGCGGTCCACCTGTGTTTCGGCAACTACGGCGGCCAGACGGTGCAAAAGGGAACGTGGGCAAAGCTGATCGATTACCTGAATGCGCTGCACGCCGACCACGTGGTGATGGAGTGCGCCCA
>JBFKUL010000095.1:0-9810 GCA_041635755.1 Burkholderiales bacterium
CGGCGATTTCATCCGCTGCCGGGGACGCGTGACACGGCGCACCGGTGCGCTAGAACACCCATGCGATCAGCAACCAGACGATCAGGAAGAACAGGAAGAACCCGCCCAGGATGAACTGGATTTCGCCGAGCAGCCCGTCGCCCGAGGCGATCGCGAACACCACCATGATGCCGATCGTGACGACGAAGGCGATGATCGCGGAATCCCGCACGCCCAGCCCGGGGGAGAGATGCACTGCAGCGAATTCGGCAACGGAGGGCCAAAGCAGCGCGCCCGCCGCGATCACGGCGAGCACGAGGACGATCAGCGCGATCGCGATCTTCCTCGATTCGTCCTTGTCCCGTCTGTCGGTCTCGCCAGCCATCGCGTTTCCCGAGGATCAGCCGCCGTTCTCGCGGCCCCTCACAAGCTCCCGGATCCGGTTGGGATCGGGCATGCCCTTCGCCACGATCTCCGGCGTGTCGCCCGCCGTATAGAGCTCGACCGTGCCGGTGCCGAAAATCCGGTTGAAGAATGTCTGCTTGACCTTCACCGTCCTGACGCTCGAGATCGTGATCTCCGAGCGGTCCTTGCTCAGCAGCCCTTTCTCGAACAGCACCTCGTTATCGGTCACCACCAGCTTGGAAGACTTGTTTTTCAGGTGCCAGACGAGAAAGATCAGCAGTCCGAGCCCGAACACCGGGACGAGCAGCAACGCCAGGATGAATCCAAGCGGGTTGTTCTTGAACATCACCGGATGCGCCGAATACCGTTCGCCCATGATCGCCGCCACTCCCCTTCGATTGCTCTGCGGCGCCTATCATAGCGGCGGCCCGGATCGCGCGCAGGACCGCCTAGACGCGAAGCGGAGGCGACAGGTCGGCAGGCGTGTCGATGTCGCGGATCACGCCGGGATCGCCCACCGGCACCTTGACGAGCTCGGCCTCGTGCTCGGCCACCAGCTTTCGCGCGCCTTCATCGCCACCGAGCGCCTCGAGCTCGGCGCGAAAGCGTCCGGAGATGCCCACCGGATGGCCGCGCCGCGTGTGGAAGTACGGCGCGACCAAGGGCGCGCCCGCCGCAAGCGCGTCGCGCACCGCGGTGATCGAGCTCGGTCGCACGAAGGGCATGTCGGCGAGCGCGATAAGGTAGCCGTCGGCCTCGCCCGCGTCGCGCGTCGCGCGTGCCAGGCTCGCGCCCATGCCTTCCGCGGCGTTTTCGGCAACAACGACTTCGCAACCCTCGGCGGCGAGCAGGCGCGCAACCTCGTTGGCGCCCGGTCTCACCACGGCGACGATGCGCCGTAGCGCCATCCTGAAGTGGCGCGCCGCCTGCACGGCGATCGGCACGCCGTGAGGCAACTCGTGCAGCAGCTTGTTCGAACCGAAGCGCGTCGCCGAGCCCGCCGCCAGCAGCAGCCCGATGATGCGCTCGGCGGCCACTCAGGCCTTTTGCTGCGGCGCGACCTCGCAGGCGGATGGATCGAAGCGCGCTGCGCCCTTCTCCGCCCAGTCCGGCTTGGCGACACCGTGGCGCACGGCGGTCATCTCTGCGAGGATCGCGACGGCGATCTCAGGCGGCGTCTTCGAACCGATATAAAGACCGACCGGCCCGCGCAGGCGCGCGATCTCGGCCTCCGACAGATCGAAGTCGGCGAGGCGCTTGCGCCGCGCATCGTTGTTCTTTTTCGAGCCGATTGCGCCGACGTAGAACGCAGGCGACTTGAGCGCCTCGAGCAGCGCCATGTCGTCCAGCTTGGGGTCGTGCGTGAGCGCCACCACGGCACTGTGGCCGTCGAGGTTGAGCTTGAGCAGCACGTCGTCGGGCATGCCGCGATCGAGCGCGACACCTGGCACGTCCCAGCCGTCGGCGTACTCTTCGCGCGGATCAATCACCGTGACGTGGTAATCGAGCATCTTCGCCATCTCGGCGAGGTAGCGCGTGAGCTGGCCACCGCCGATCAGCAGCAGACGCCAGCGCGGCCCGTGCAGCGTGGTGAGCACCTTGCCGTCAAACGCGATCACGTCCTGCCAGGTGCCGGGCGCAAGCGTAACGTTTCCGCTGCCCATGTCGAGGCGCCGGCGCACCAGCTGCTGCTTGGAGATCGTTTCCAGGAGCGTCGCGATGCCGCTCTTTTCGCTCACCGGCTCGAGCACCACCTGCAGTGTGCCGCCGCACGGCAGGCCCCAGCGCGTCGCCTCCTCGTTGGTGACGCCATAGGTCACGAGTGAGGGCTTTTCTGCGGCGACCGACTTGGCACGCACTTTTTCGATCAGGTCGTCCTCGACGCACCCGCCCGAGACCGAGCCTGAAACCTGCCCGTCGTCGCGGATGGCGACCAAGGCGCCCACCGGGCGTGGCGCCGATCCCCAGGTCTTGACAATGGTGCCGAGCGTCACGCGACGGCCGGCGGCCCGCCAGGCTTCTGCGCTCCGCAGCACTTCGATGTCTACGCTGTCCATGGATTGCCTCTGGATAAGTCCAATCGATCGAGGTTATTCGCGCCCCCCCCAAGGGGTCAAGTTGACGCACAGACCCGCCTTTACGACCCCGACTGCCGGACGGTGTTTCACCATTCGGACGCAAAGCTTATCGCAGCGCAACAATTTGCTCTGCGAATTGCGCTTGGTTAGGATAGTCCGACTCCCGACCGCATACCGGCCCGCGCAAAGCGCGCGAGCGCCGGCGCTGCTCCCCCTCGACAAGATCCGAATCCACTAGGAGGCGACATGGCAATCAAGGTTTCCATGAAGGTCAACGGCAAGGCGGCCTCGGCCGAGGTCGAGCCGCGCACGCTGCTCGTGACCTACTTGCGCGAGAACCTGCGGCTCACCGGCACGCACGTGGGCTGCGACACGGCGCAGTGCGGCGCTTGCACCGTGCTGATGAACGGCAAGGCGGTCAAGGCGTGCTCGTTCCTCGCCATGCAGGCCGAGGGCGCCGATGTCATGACCATCGAGGGCGTCGCCAAAGCCGACGGCACGCTGCATCCGATGCAGGCCGCGTTCAAGGAGCATCATGGCCTGCAGTGCGGCTTCTGCACGCCGGGCATGGTGATCAGCGCGATCGACTTCGCGAAGCACCGTCCGAACGCGAGCGAGCAGGAGGTGCGCGAGGCGCTCGATGGCAACCTGTGCCGCTGCACGGGCTACCACAACATCGTCAAGGCAGTCATGGCCGGATCCAAGGCCATGGCGTCGGCCAAGTAGGGGACCCGTCATGAACGCACCGCTGATCGGCGCGCGCATCGCGCGCAAAGAGGACTACCGCTTTCTCACCGGCTCGGGTCAGTACACCGACGACGTGACCCTGCCTCAGCAGACCTACGCCGCGTTCGTGCGCTCGCAGCACGCGCACGCCAAGATCAAGTCGATCAAGAAAGACAAGGCGCTCAAGTCGCCGGGCGTGATCGCCGTCTACACGGGCGAGGACCTTGCGGCCTCCAAGGTCGGCGGGCTGCCCTGTGGCTGGCTGATCACGGACGTCAACGGCCAGCCGATGAAGGAGCCGCCGCACCCGCCCCTCGCGCAAGGCAAGGTGCGCTACGTGGGCGACCACGTCGCGGTGGTGATCGCCGAGACGCAGGAGCAGGCGCGCGACGGCGCCGAGCTGGTGCAGGTCGACTACGATGTGCTGCCCTCGGTGGTCGAT
Source organism: Burkholderiales bacterium (assembly GCA_041635755.1). Classification (GTDB taxonomy): domain Bacteria; phylum Pseudomonadota; class Gammaproteobacteria; order Burkholderiales; family SG8-39; genus JBFKUL01. The sequence goes on from JBFKUL010000095.1 coordinate 3,631, forward strand.
GCGCTCAAGGCGCGCGCCAAGGGCGCGCCGGTGCTGCACGACATCGCGCCCGACAACACCTGCTACGTGTGGTCATTGGGCGATAAGGCCGCGGTGGACGCCGCCTTCGCCAAGGCCGCGCATGTCACCAAGCTCGAGCTGGTCAACAACCGCCTGATCCCCAACGCGATCGAACCGCGCGCGGCGAACGGGCAGTACTCGCGGTCCGACGACAGCTACACGCTGTACGTCGCCAACCAGAACCCGCACGTCGAGCGCCTGCTGATGACGGCCTTCGTGCTCGGACTCCCCGAGCACAAGGTGCGCGTGGTGGCGCCCGATGTCGGCGGCGGCTTCGGCTCGAAGATCTACCTCTACGCCGAGGACGTGGTGGTCACCTGGGCCGCAAAGAAGATCAACCGCCCGGTGAAGTGGACCGCCGATCGCAGCGAGTCCTTCGTCTCGGATGCGCACGGACGCGATCACGTCACCCTGGCCGAGCTGGCGATGGACAAGGACGGCAAGTTCCTCGCGATGCGCGTCAAGACCGCGGCCAACGTCGGCGCGTATCTCTCGACCTTCGCTTCCTGCGTGCCGACGATCCTGTACGCAACGCTGCTCGCCGGGCAGTACACGACGCCGCTCATCTTTTGCGAGGTGACGGCGGTGTTCACCAATACCGCACCCGTGGACGCCTACCGCGGCGCCGGGCGGCCCGAGGCCACTTACGTCGTCGAGCGCCTGGTCGAGACCGCGGCGCGCGACATGAAGCTTGATCCTTCGGAAATACGGCGGCGTAATTTCATCAAGACTTTCCCGTACCAGACGCCGGTCGCGCTGCAGTACGACACGGGCAATTACGAGGCGACCCTTGCGGCCGCGCTCGATATGGGCGACGTGGCTGGTTACCCGGCGCGCAAGAAAGCCTCCGAATCGAGGGGCAAGCTGCGCGGCATCGGCTACGCGGCCTATATCGAGGCCTGCGGCATCGCGCCTTCGAACATCGCCGGCGCGCTCGGTGCGCGAGCGGGCCTGTTCGAAGCGGGCGAGATCCGCGTGCACCCGACCGGCTCGGTCACGGTGTTCACCGGCTCGCACTCGCACGGCCAGGGCCACGAGACCACTTTTGCGCAGGTGGTGGCCGACCGCCTCGGCGTGCCGATCGAAAACGTCGACATCGTCCACGGCGACACCTCGAAGATCCTGTTCGGCATGGGCACCTACGGCTCGCGCTCGATTGCGGTCGGCGGCACGGCCATTGTCAAAGCGCTCGACAAGATCGTCGCCAAGGGCAAGAAGATCGCCGCGCACCTGCTCGAGGCGTCCGAAGGCGACATCGAGTACGACAAGGGGGTGTTCAAGGTCTCGGGCACCGACAAGCAGAAGATGTTCGGCGAGGTGGCCTTTGCCGCCTACGTGCCGCACAACTATCCGCTCGACAAGCTCGAGCCCGGGTTGAACGAGAACGCGTTCTACGACCCGACCAACTTCACCTTCCCGGCGGGCACCTACGTGTGCGAGGTCGAGATTGACCCGGAAACCGGCCACACCAAGGTCGACCGCTTCACCGCGGTGGACGACTTCGGCAAGATCATCAACCCGATGATCGTCGAGGGGCAGGTGCACGGCGGCCTCACCCAGGGCATCGGCCAGGCGCTCACCGAGGGCTGCCGCTACGATCCGGAAAGCGGGCAGCTCGTCACCGGCTCGTTCATGGACTACTGCATCCCGCGCGCTGACGACGTACCCCTCTTTCAGGTCGACACGCGCGAGACGCCCTGCACGCACAACCCGCTAGGCGTCAAGGGCTGCGGCGAGGCCGGCGCGATCGGCGCCCCGGCGGCAGTGATGAACGCGATCACCGACGCGCTCGGCGTGAAGGACGTGCCGATGCCGGCCACCTCGCAGACGGTGTGGAAAGTCATCCAGTCATCCAAGACGAAGAAGGCGGCCTGAGGAGATCACCATGCATACGTTCAATTACCACCGTCCCGCGAACGTCAAGGACGCTGCGGCGCTCGTCGCGAAGAACGCCGAGGCGAAGCTGCTCGCCGGCGGGCAAAGCCTGGTGCAGACGATGAAGCTGCGCCTCGCGGCGCCCTCCGACATCGTCGACCTTGGCACGATCGCCGAGCTGAAGGGCATCAAGGCCGAAGGGTCGGGCATCGCGATAGGCGCCATGACGCGCCATGCGGAGGTCGCAAACTCGGACGCGGTCAAGAAGGCGATTCCGGCACTCGCCGCGCTGGCCAACACGATCGGCGACCGCCAGGTGCGCAACATGGGCACTCTCGGCGGGGCACTCGCCAACAGCGACCCGGCGGCCGACTATCCCGCGGCGGTGCTCGGGCTCGGCGCCACCATCGTCACCACCAAGCGCAAGATCGAGGCCGACAAGTTCTTCAAGGGCCTGTACGAGACCGCGCTCGAGCCGGGAGAGATCATCACGCAGGTCATCTTTCCCGCGCCCAAGCGCGCCGCGTACACCAAGTTCAAGAATCCGGCCTCGCGCTTCGCGATCGTCGGCGTGTTCGTCGCCGATACCGGCAAGGGCGTGCGCGTCGCGGTGACCGGCGCCGGGCCGTGCGTGTTCCGCCAGGCAGACATGGAGAAGGCGCTGACGGCGAAGTTCGACCCCGCATCGGTTGCCAACATCAAGCAGAAGGCGGACGGCCTGAACGCGGACCTGCACGCAAGCGCGGAGTACCGGGCCCACCTCGTCACGGTGATGGCCAAGCGCGCGGTACAGGCGGCGATGAAGTAACGCTGCAGCTGCGATCCCCGCTCGAGCGGGGATTCGGTAACATGAGAGAGCCCGCTTCGGCGGGCTTTTTCGCTTGCGCGCCCGCGCGATGGAGAAACGAATGAGCGTCACCCGCGGCTGGCAGTTCTTCATGCACCCCGGCCCGACCAACATCCCGCAGCGCGTGCTGCAGGCGATGGCGCGTCCGGCGATTGACTTCACCGGGCCGGAGTTCGTTGCCCTGCGCGACGCTTGCCTCGAGCGGCTGAAGGCGGTCCTCAAGACGCGCGAGGGTTTCGTCATCGCTTATGCATGCTCGGGCCATGGCGCCTGGGATGCGACCATCGCGAATCTGTTCTCGCCCGGCGACAAGGTGCTCGTCTGCCAGAGCGGCTTCTTCTCCGAGGGCTGGGCGAAGACCGCGACGCAGTACGGACTGCAAGTCGAGGTGCTGCCAACGCCCGAGCGCCGCGCGGTCGACCCGGCGGCGCTCGAGGAGCGCCTCGCGCGCGACCGCGACGGCGAGATCAAGGCGGTGCTACTGGTGCATAACGAGACCTCGACCGGCATGCGCCACCCGGTGGCCGAGGCGCGCGCCGCGATCGATGGCGCGCGCCACCGCGCGCTCTATCTGGTCGACACCATCTCCTCGCTCGCCTCCTACGACTTCCGCATGGACGAGTGGGGCGTCGATCTCGTGGTCGGCGGCTCGCAGAAGGGCCTGATGCTGCCGCCAGGGATGGCGTTCACTGCCATCAACGACAAGGCCTGGGAGGCTGCCCAACACGCGCGCGCGACGCGGCGCTACTGGGACTGGCGCGGCATGGTCGAGAACCGCCGCCAGGTACGCTTTTGTGGCACCGCGCCGATCCACTGGTTCTACGGGCTTGAGGCCGCGCTCGACATGATCGAGGAGGAAGGTCTTGAGAACGTATTCACGCGCCATCGGCGCCTTGCGCAGGCGACGCGCGCCTGCGTGCGTGCTTGGTCGGCGAGCGGCGGGCCGGAGCTCTTTCCGCTAGATCCCGAGGCGGCCTCGGACTCGCTTACCGCAGTGCTAATGCCATCCGGCCATGATGCTGATCGCGTGCGCGCGATCGCCGAGGCGCGCCACAGCGTGGCGCTGGGTCGCGGCCTCGCCACGCTGCAGGGACGCGTGTTCCGCATCGGCCACATGGGCGATCTGAACGCGACCACGCTGCTCGGGGCGCTCGCCGGCATCGAGCTCGCGCTCGCCGAGGCCGGCGTGCCGCACGCGCCGGGCGGGGTCGACGCGGCACTGCGCGCGCTGCGGGGCCCCGGCGAGCGCCGCCCGCAAGCGATGCTTACCTAGGTCCGCAACGCGCTGTCAGCTACGCGATCTTTTTCAGGATCTTGCCAAACTCCTCGGCGCCGAAGGCAGTAAGGGTCTCGGTGCGCACGTTGCCGAGCGAGCCCACCGCGAGGCTGACCGAGGTGATCGTGGCCGCGTCCGGCGCCTCGGCGACTACCACCAGGTCGTAGTGCCCGAGCGTCCAGAAGACGTCTTTCACCGTGACGCCGTGCTTGGCGGCCAAAGCCTTGAACGCTTCGGTGCGCTTTGGCGAATCCTTGATGTTGCGGATGCCCTGGTCGGTGAAGTTCCCAAGCGTAATAAACGTTGCCATGTCGCACCTCCTCTGGTTTAGGCAACCTCGGAAAAATCGACTCCCTATTCAATCACCCGGTCGGCGCGCAGAAGCAGCGACTGGGGAACCGCGAGACCGAGCGACCTGGCGGCCCTCAGATTGATGACGAATTCGAACTTCGTCGCCTGTTCGATGGGCAGCTCGCCCGGCTTCGCGCCCTTGATGATCTTATCCACGTACTTTCCGGTTCGACGGAACAAGTCATGCACGTTGGGGCTGTACGACATGAGCCCGCCCGCGTCGACAAATGCTGGATCGAGGTAGCACGCCGGAAGTCGGCTTCTTGCCGATAGCGAAACCACCTCGGTGCGCCGCGCGCGCTGGCGGGCGCCGCCATTCCAGTAGAGGGCATCCGTGCGCTCGCGCAGGGCGAGCGTGAATGCACGCTCGAAGTCATCACCGATGTCCCACCAACTCAGGCTCAGGCCCAGATGGGCCGCGGCCGTGCGGATCTGCGGGCCCGCGCCGTAGTTCTCGTCGTAGGGGGGATCAAACAGGACGGCGACTCGCGAGATCCGCGGCGCGGCCTCCTTTAGGAATTCAAGGCGCTTGACGTTCGGTCCGGGGCCGATCTCCCACGCAAGTCCGGTGATGTTGCCGCCCGGTCTTGCATAGGTCGCCGCGAAGCCCTGCTCGATCGGATCCTTGCTGAGAGTCATGACGATTGGAATGGTCTGCGTCGCGGCCTTTGCCGCAGAGGTCTGCAAATCCACGCCGGTGACGATGATGTCGACGTTGCGGCGAACCGCCTCCTGCATCATCGCCGGCAAGCGTTCAAGCTTCCCATCCGCGAAGGCGTATTCGATTGCGACGTTCTTGCCGTTCACGAGGCCATGCGCGCGCAAACCCTCTTCGAATGCAGCGATCAGGTCCTCGATCGCGTGGCGCGGAGCGATGGCCGGAAACGCAATTCGAGGGATTCTGGCCGCTTGCTGTGCGACCACTGGCACAGTCATCCCCGCCGCGCCGAGCGCGAGTAGCGCAAGGATCGAATCCCGCCGATTCATGGTGCCCTCGTCCGCGTCCGAAGGACGCGGGTCGTGCACAACGATTATGCGCGCGCGACGCGCGAACGGATCGGAATCCGGCGCGTTGCATGCGCGCCGTCAAACTCGCCGGGAACGCTTCCAGGTCCGCCACGCGAAACCCGAACCGTCCGCAAGGGGTGGCGGCGCGCTGCCAAATGCCGGAAAATGCAGACTTTCCCGCTGTTTCAAGCTCCCCCGCCATGCCGCGCGCCCTACCCAAGTCGATCGACGCCACTCAAGAGCTGCTTGCCTCGTCGGATTACGTCGCCGACCGAAGTCTGGCGACGGCGCTGTTCCTTGCGCTGTCGATGCAGCGCCCGCTGTTTCTCGAGGGCGAAGCCGGCGTGGGCAAGACCGAGATCGCCAAGGTCATCGCGCAAGCGCTCGGCCGCGAGCTGATCCGGCTGCAATGCTACGAGGGCCTGGACATCGCGCAGGCGGCCTACGAGTGGAACTACTCGCGCCAGATGATCGAAATCCGCATGGCGGAGGCGACTGGCGAGAAGTCCAAGGAAAAGCTCTCGCACGACATCTTCGACCAGCGCTTCCTGATCAAGCGCCCGCTCGCGCTCGCGCTCGAGGGCCAGAAAGGCAAGGCGCCGGTGCTGCTGATCGACGAGCTCGACCGCACCGACGAGCCCTTCGAGGCGTACCTGCTCGAAGTGCTCTCCGACTGGCAGATCACGATTCCCGAGATCGGTACGCTCGCGGCCAAGGAGCCGCCGGTGGTGGTGATCACCTCGAACCGCACGCGCGAGATCCA
>JBFKUL010000096.1:0-9774 GCA_041635755.1 Burkholderiales bacterium
GACAAGGCGAAAGTCGTCAACGACGCACTCGGCGCGCTGCGCTCGAAGATCGGGCACGACAAGGGCTACGCCAAGAAAGGCTGGCAGCCCCTCTGGGTGCTCGATTTCCCGATGTTCGAGTGGGACGAGGAGGAGAAGCGCTGGTCGGCGATGCACCACCCGTTCACCGCCCCCAAGGACGGCCACGAGGACCTGCTCGCCAGCGACCCGGGGCGTGCGCTGTCCAAGGGCTACGACATGGTGTTGAACGGCTGGGAGCTCGGCGGCGGCTCGGTGCGCATTCACCGCGCAGACGTGCAGGGAAAGGTGTTCCGCGCGCTCGGCATCTCCGAGGAGGAGGCGCGCGCGAAATTCGGCTTCCTGCTCGACAACCTGCAGTACGGCGCGCCGCCGCACGGCGGCATCGCCTTCGGCCTGGACCGCCTCGTGACTCTCATGGCGGGCGCGGAGTCGATCCGCGACGTGATTGCGTTTCCAAAGACGCAGCGCGCGCAGTGCTTGCTAACGCAGGCGCCGGGCCCGGTCGATGAGAAGCAGCTGCGCGAGCTCGGACTGAGGCTGCGGGAAGCCAAGAAGGCGTGATGCGGCTGCGCGCCGCGCTTGCGGCACTGCTGGTCGGCGTTGCGGCGGCCGGCTGCAGCGCACCGCAGGACATCGGCCTTGCCGAGCTGCCGGCGGAGGCGCGCCAGACCATCGCGTTGATCCGGCTGGGCGGGCCGTTCCCCTACGACAAGGACGGCTCCGTGTTCGGCAACCGCGAGCGGCTGCTGCCTGCGCAGACCCGCGGTTACTATCGCGAATACACCGTGGCCACGCCGGGCGCGCGCGACCGTGGCGCGCGACGCATCGTCGCGGGTGGCGAGCCCACAGCGCCGGACGTGTTGTACTACACCTCAGATCATTACCGCAGCTTCCGCCGCGTACGCGAATAGCCATGTCCGGTCTCTCCAAGCGCCTGCAGGATGCGTCACAATCCGGCGCGTACCGAACGGTGCGCGAAGAAGCGCTGCTTGCGGCCGCCGAGGACGTGCCGCTCGACCTGGCCCGTGTCTCGCTCGCGGATGTTCGCGATAAGGGCGCACTGCTTGCGCACGTCGCGGCGGCGCTCGGTTTCCCGCGCTGGTTCGGCGCAAACTGGGACGCGCTCGAGGACTGCATGACAGATCTGTCGTGGCGCGCCGCGCGTGGCCACCTGCTGCTGATCGAACGCTGCGATGCGCTGCGCAGCGCCAGACCGGACGATTTCGGTGTACTGCTCGACATCCTGCGCTCGAGCGCGGAGTACTGGGCCGAGCGCGGCACGCCTTTTTTCGCCGTGTTCGTCGATCCGGACCACCGGCTTGCGCTACCCGAGCTCTCCGCCGGCGAAGTCCCGTGACGCCCAAGGTGCCGGTCTCGGTGCTCGTGGTGATCCACACCACCGCGCTCGAGGTGCTGCTGATCGAACGCGCTGCGCATCCCGGATTCTGGCAGTCGGTGACGGGGTCGCTCGAGCGTCTCGATGAGCCGCTCGAAGAGGCGGCCGCGCGCGAGGTGCGGGAGGAGACCGGCATTGACGCGCGCCGCGGCCGCCTGCAGCGCTGGAACCTCATCAACACCTTCGAGGTCTACGCGCACTGGCGGCACCGCTTCGCGCCGGGCACCACCCACAACACCGAGCACGTATTCGGGCTGACGCTCGAGGCGCGCTGCGCGGTCAGGCTGGCGCCCGATGAGCATCGCGCGTGCCTCTGGCTGCCTTGGCGCGAGGCGGCGGCGAAATGCTTTTCGTGGAGCAACCGCGATGCGATTCGCGTGCTTGGCGAAGGCGCTGTGTTAACTTAGCCTTGCAGCATTACCTGACGACCATAACGATGGATCCATGGCGCGACCCGTTTGTGGCCACCGCGCTGCTCGCCGTGCTCGCGGCACCGGCGCTCGCGGCCGAGAACATCCGGGTTCAGGTCGAGCGTCACGGCGAAGTCTTCCATGTGAACGCGAGCGCCTCCGTTTCGGCGCCGGTCGAGGTCGCCTGGCAAGTGCTTACCGACTACGAGCGGCTGCCGCAGTTCGTGCCCGGAATCATCAGGAGCGACGTTCTGATGCGCAGCGGCGACCGGGCGCTGGTCGATCAGGAGGGCGAGGCACGCTTCCTCGTGTTTACGTTCCCGATCAGGATCCGCCTGGAGGTGCACGAGCGCCCGCGCGAGACGGTCGATTCGCGGGCTGTTTCCGGCAATATGCGCAGCATGTGGGGCCGCTACGAGCTGCACGTCGACGCGGCGCAGGGCGGCGTACGGCTGCGCTACCTGGGCGCGCTCGAGCCGGCGTTCGCGATGCCGCCGCTCATCGGCGTGGCAGCGCTTCGGGGCACGATCGAAGACCAGTTCGAAGCGATGGTGCGCGAGATCGAGCGGCGGGGCGCTTCCGCACCGCGAGGGCAGTGACGGTGCGCATGTTCCGTTTGGCCGCCATGCTCGCGGCGGCGGCGCTCGCAGGCTGCGCGGGGCTCGAGCGGGCGTTCGACGCACACCTCGCCTCCGAGGTTTTCGGCGTTCGCGAGTGCGCGCAATGGTTCGAGGCGCTCGATCGGGCGGTCGATGCGGCGCGGGCGCGCGACGCGCAGGAAGCGCGCGTCGAAGGCTTTCCGTATCTGCGCGTCAACCGGCTGCTCGCCTCGCTTCGCGCGCGGGCCACCACGCCGATCGAGCAGCGCGCCTATGTCGAGCGGCTGCGCGCGCTCGATCTGGAGGCGCGCAGCTTCGAGATCGCGAACCTGCCGCGCGCGCTGTTCGATACGCTTCCCGACCTGCACCCGGCGGCCGAGCGCAGCGCCGCGGTGCGGCGCAGCGCCGAATGCGGCCAACTGCTCGCACGCATCGATATCGACCGGCCGCAGGCGCTTGCGAAGATTCTGGAGCGCGCGCGCGTTCCAGACGATTACTCGACGGCGAGCCGCATCCTCGGTCTCTATGCGCTCACCCGGATTCCCTTTGCCGCGGGCGTGCGGCGCTGGGAGAACGAGATGCTCGAGGATTTCCGCCGCGCCAAGACCGGGCTGGCGCGCATGCCGCTGGTGCGGTATGCGCCGCCCGGCGGGCCGACGCTGTACTACGAGACGGTCGCCGGCGATCTCGGCCGCGCCGTGTTCGAGCCCTTCGGCATTGTCCAGCTCTCGGACCGCGAGCTCGATCGCATGCTTGCCGCCTACGCTCCGAGCTTCGAAATCGAGCTTGGCGGCGATTTCGACCGCTTCGGAGGGCTGCGCTGGGAGCGCGACAGCGCGCTGCCCGTGGTCGACGCGAGCGCGCTCGAGGTCTATACGAACGTCTCACACACGCTGTATGGCGACCAGGTGTTGCTGCAGCTCGTGTACACGATCTGGTTTCCCGAGCGACCGCCGGCCTATGAGGGCGACATTCTCGCCGGGCAGCTGGACGGACTGACCTGGCGCGTAACGCTCGCGCCGGACGGCGAGCCGCTGATTTACGATGCGATACATCCATGCGGCTGCTATCACATGTTCTTTCCCACGCCACGTGCGCGGCCGCGGCCGGCGCCCGATGCGCTTCTGGAGTGGGCGTTCGTGCCGCAGACGCTGCCGCGCATAGGCCCCGGCGAGCGCCCGCTGGTGCGGCTTGCGAGCCGTACCCATTACATCGAGCGCGTTTCGCTCGTTACCGGCACCGACAGCCTGGTGCGCTACCAGTTCCGGCCCTATAACGCCCTGCGCTCGATGTGGGACTTGCGCGGCGGCAAACGCAGCGTATTCGGACCGCGGGGCCTGATTGCCGGCAGCGAGCGTCCCGAGAGGTTCTTGTTTTGGCCCATGGGTATCGAATCGGCCGGTGCGATGCGCCAGTGGGGACGGCACGCGACCGCATTCGTCGGGCGGCGTCATTTCGACGATGCGGACCTGATCGAGCGGCGCTTCGAGCTCGAGCTCGAAAGACCCAGGCGATGAGTGAACGCGCCGCGAAAACGCCTACGCCGCGCGTTCTGCGGGTGGCGACGTTCAACATTCACAAGGGGTTCACGCAGTTCAATCGCCGCATGGTGATCCACGAGCTGCGCGAAGGCCTGCGCACGCTCGACTCGGACCTCATGTTCTTGCAGGAAGTGCAGGGCCTGAACGAGCGCAACGCGCTGCGCTTTACCGGTTGGCCGGGCGCGCCCCAGCACGAGTACCTGGCCGAGGAGCGCTGGCAGCACGCGTATGGACGCAACGCTATCTACGATCATGGCCACCATGGCAACGCGATCCTGTCGCGCTACCCGATCGTCTCGGCCGAGAACGAGGACGTCTCGAGCCACCGCTTCGAACGCCGCGGCTTGCTGCACTGCGTGGTGATGGTCCCGGGGTGGCGGCTCAACCTGCACTGCGTGTGCGTGCATCTCTCGCTTCACGAGCGCGGCCGGCGCCGCCAGATCGAGGCGATCGGCGAGCGGCTCGAGTCGCTTGCGACGCGCAATCTGCCGATTATCGTCGCCGGCGATTTCAACGATGGGCGCGATCGCGCCAGCGCTCTGCTCGAGCAGCGCCTGGGCATGCTTGAGGTCACCACCACGCTGCGCGGACGCGCCGCGCGCACCTATCCCAGCGTGCTGCCCATGTTGCGGCTGGACCGGATCTACGTGCGAGGGTTCAAGGTAGCCGCGGCACAGGTGCACCGCGGGGTGCCCTGGTCGCTGCTCTCGGACCACCTTGCGGTAAGCGCCGAGCTGAGGCGGGCGTAGCGAGATGCGCACCGTTGCCGGCAACCGGCTGAACCTGCTGCGCAACGGCGAGCAGTATTTTCCCGAGCTGGTGCGCGAGATCGATGCGGCCGAGGCGGAGGTGTTCCTCGAAACATACCTTTTCGCCGACGACGAGTCCGGCTCGCTTGTCGCCGGGGCGCTGGCGCGCGCCGCCGTGCGCGGTGTCGCGGTGCACCTGCTGCTGGACGGCTTCGGGGCGCGCCGCTTCGCGCCCCGCTTTCGCGACTTGCTCACGAACGCGGGCGCGCAGGTACTGGTGTTCCGGCCCAACATCAGTCCCTGGAGCCTGCGGCGCGCGCGCCTGCGACGCCTGCACCGCAAGCTCGCGAGCATCGATGGGCGCGTGGCCTTCGTCGGCGGCATCAATGTCATCGACGACTTCCACACGCCGGGGCACAGTCCGCCGCGCTACGATTACGCGGTGCGCATCTCCGGGCCGCTTGCCGAGGACGTGCGCGCCGCAGCGGCCCGGCTCTGGTCGCAGGTCGCGTGGGCGACGTTCCGGCGCCGTTGGCCCGGACTCCAGGCCCTGAAGGGCCGCGATCCCAGCCCGGCGCCGGTGCCCGCGCCGGAAACGCCCGAGCCCGTGCCGCACGGCCAGCGCGCGGCGCTCGTTATTCGCGACAACGTCGCGCATCGGCGCGACATCGAGGACGCGTATCTCGAGCTGATCGAGGGCGCGCGCGAAGAGATCCTGATTGCTTGTGCTTATTTCTTCCCGGGGCGGCGCTTTCGCCAGGCGTTGGCGCAGGCTGTGGCGCGCGGCGTTCGCGTGGTGCTCCTGCTGCAGGGTCGGGTCGAGTACGTGCTGCTGCACTACGCCTCGCGGGCGCTGTACGGCTCGCTGCTCGAGGCCGGGATCGAGATCCTCGAGTATCACAAGAGCTTCTTGCACGCCAAGGTCGCGGTGTTCGACCGGCGCTTTGCGAGCGTCGGGTCCTCGAACATCGATCCGTTCAGCTTTCTGCTCGCGCGCGAGGCGAACGTGTTCGTGGACGACGAGCGCTTCGCCAAGGAGCTCCACGCGAGCCTCGACGATGCAATCCGCTCCGGCGCGCAGCGCGTTCCGCCGCAACAATGGAAACGCCTGCCACTATGGCTGCGGGTGCGCATCTGGATCGGCTACGGCATCGCACGGCTGCTGGTCAACTTCGCCGGATACGAGCGCTACCACTAGTCGAGCGCGCAGCGGCGCCGGCGAAGGCGTCAGTCCGAGTTCGCAGCGTCACCCACGCGCAACGTGCCGGGCCGCGCGACCCGGCAGTACCTCCCGAACACGAGCCCCATGCGCGCCTCGAGCGTGGCAAGCGGCTCGGGGCCGCGACGTGCGCCGCTAGCCTGATCGATCGTGACCACCTCGCAACGCTCGCAGGCCGAAACGCACTCGAGCAGCGTGTTGCCCGCCGCGAGGCGGTGCCAGCGAAGCTCGGCGAACGCCTGCGTACCCTCAAGCACGAGATTGGCGCGAAAGCGCTCGATGCCAACGGGCGCGGCCAGCTGCGCATTCAGCGCATCCAGCGTTGCGAGCGCCACGACGAGCACGGGCTCTGCGTCGGCCAGGCTTTGCGCCGCGTTTGGCTCGAGCGCGACCAGCTCCACCGGTACGCCGAGGTAGCGCGCGAGCCGGCGATTCGCGTCTTCCGGCGCCGCGCGCGCGGCGATCGTGCGTCCCCAAACGAATGCGCTGCGCGGCGCGCGGAAGACACCGCGTTCGAGCTCCAGCTCTTCGATGCCGCCAAGCGCCAGGGCGAGGCGCGCCGCCGAGAGGTGCGCACCGATGGTCGCGAGCAACGGGGCATCGCGCTGCGTGAGTGCCCGGCCGTCCGCGCCGATCAATGCGAAGCTGCGATCGCCGCTGACGCCGCGCGCGTCGAGCGTCGCCTCGCCGAGCGGCATTGCGCCGCAGGACTTGACCGGAAAGCGGTTGAGCGCGGCGACGCGCACCAGGGCTCAGCGCGAGGCTCGCAGCCGCCCGCCGTCGAACGCCGCGATCACCGGGAAGGCGTCGAAGCGGCAGGCGAACTCGACCTCGTGCGCCAGGCCGCGGGCGGCCATCATGCGGCCGACGCGGCACTCGAGCAGCGCGCGCGGCACGTCCGCGTGCCGATAGAAGGCGAGCGCGGTGCGCGCCGAGTCCGACAGGTCCGCCTCGCCGCCGAGCAGCTCGGCGAAGCGCTCGACGAAGCAGCCGGCGCCGTAAAAATCCTCGAGGTTGAAGTTCGCCCCGGATCCAGAGCACAGGATGAGCACGGTGCTCGAGCGATGGCGCGAGACGATGTGCGCGGCGAGCGCGCGCGCGTTCAGCAGTGCGCCGCAATACACCTGCGCGGCGCCGGCGGCGTCGTTCATGGCCACCGTGCCGTTGGTCGTGGAGTAGATGACGCGCTTGCCCCGTACGCCGTGTTCGACGAGCGCCATCGGCGCGGGGTGCGCAAAGCCCGGCAAGGTCTCCGCGTGCAGCTCGCCCGAGAGCACGACGCTTTCCGCGGCGTGGCGCGCGGCCTCGGCGCGCGCCGCCGCCTCGTCGGCCACCGGGATGATCTCGATGGCGCCGTGCGCCAGCGCGCTGACCATGGTCGTCGTGGCGAACAGGATGTCGAGCACCACCACCACCTTGCCCGGCAGGCGCACCGTGTCGAGCTCTTCCTTGCGGGTGAGAACGTGGATCTTGTGGTTGAGCTCGATGCGGGCGCTCATGGCTGCGATGGTCGGCGACCGAACATGTTCCAGCCTTCCATGCTCAGCACGGTCTCGCCGTCCTGGTTGACCGCCTCCCAGCGCGTTTTCACCAGTCCGGCGTTCGGCCGGCTCTTCGAGGCGCGCGCTTCGAGCACCTGACGGCGGAAGGCGAGGGTGTCGCCCGGGCGAACCGGCTTTTTCCAGCGGATGTTGTCCACTCCTGGCGAGCCCAGGCTGACCGCGCGGTTGATGTAGCTCTCACAGATGAAGCGCATCGCGACCGAGCAGGTGTGCCAGCCGCTCGCGATCAGTCCGCCGTAGAAGCTTTTTCCGGCGGCTTCGGGATCGACGTGAAACGGCTGCGGGTCGAACTGGCGCGCAAAGGCGATGATTTCCTCGGCGCTGAAAGTGTGACGGCCGATTTCGATCATCTCACCCACCTTGAAGTCCTCCCAGTAGAGGACCTTTTGCCCGAATTCGCTCATCCCTGCGGGGCGATCAAGGCGTCGCCGCGGGGGGTCGATAACTGGCGCTTTGACATAGGGCTTTGAAGATCGGCGTCGGCCCGCCGCGCGAGGATGCCATGCGTGCGCCGGGAATCGCCCCCGTGCATCCTAGACGAGCGGAATGATTGCTGGCAACATCCGTTGTTACAACGAGTTGCGCGACAAGAAAAGCAACGGCAGTTTAAACCAAAGGAGACAGTCATGTTCCGTTCGTTTCTAGTTGCGGCCGCCTTGGCCGCGGTCGTGCCGAGCGCCATGGCGCAAGGCACGATCAAGATCGCGATCCTGGGGCCGATGGCATTCGTGCAGGGCGAGAACCACTGGGCCGGCGCCACGATGGCGATGGAGACCATCAACAAGGCGGGTGGAATCTCGGTCGGCGGCAAGAAGATGATGGTCGAGCTGATTCGGGCGGACTCCAACGAGATGACCTCGGTGCCCGATGCCGCGAGCGCGGTGGAGCGCGTCATCACCCGCGACAAGGTGGATTTCCTGATCGGCGGCTTCCGCTCGGAAGCGGTGCTCGCGATGCAGGAAGTGGCGATGGACAACAAGAAGCTGTTCCTCGGTGCCGGCGCGGCGCACGACGAGCTCGGCATGCGCGTCGAGCGTGACTACAACCGCTACAAGTATTGGTTCCGCATCACGCCGACCAAGAACACCGATCTTGGGCGTACCGTCTTCGCGGTGCTGAACAGCGTCGCCGGCGAGATCCGCACCCGGCTCAAGAAGGAAACACCCAAGGTCGCGATCCTCGCCGAGAAGGCGGCCTGGACGGAGGGTCTGACGGCGGCAGCGCAGAAGAACCTGCCGGCGATGAAGATGGAGGTCGTGGGCGTATGGAATCCGTCCGCGGTCGCCACCGACGTCACCGCCGAGCTCTCGGCGATCGAGCGGGCCGGAGCCGATATCGTGTTCACGATTCTGTCCGGCCCGGTCGGCATCGTCACGGGGCGCCAGATGGGAGAGCGCAACATGAAGGCGGTCGCGTTCGGCATCAACGTCGAGGCGCAAAAGGACGAGTTCTGGGGCGCCACGGCCGGCAAGGCCAACTTCGTCTCCACGCTCGACACCTATTCCGAAGTCGAGATCACGCCGAAAACGGTCGCCTGGGTGCGCGCGTTCAAGGAGCGCTTCAAGAAGTCGCCGACCTACAATGCCGCAACCTACGACGCGGTGATGATCCTCAAGGAGGCGATCGAGACGGCCAACTCGATCAACTCGGATGACCTCGTGCCAGTGCTGGAGAAGATCTCCTTCGTCGGAAACGCCGCCGTGCTCGAGTTCGACAAGCGCCACGACCCGGTCTACGGCCTGGGCAAGAGCCTGGGCATCGCCGTACAGTGGCAGGACGGCAAGAAGGTCGCGTTCTGGCCGCCCCAGGTGAAGGGCATGCAACCCTTCCGCATGCCGGGTGACTGAGACCGTCGCCTAGCCTTAAAAATAGCGCCGCGCGGGTCCGACCCGCGCGGCCTTTTTTTATCCCGTGCTCCAGGACATCATCATCACTGGTCTGATCAGCGGCGGCGTCTACGCGCTGCTCGCGATCGGCTTTTCGCTCATCTTCGGGGTGGCGCGCATCGTCAACATCGCGCACACCGCGTTCTACATGCTCGCCTCGTACGGCTTCTACACGCTGCTGGTGAAGGTGGGACTGAATTTCGTGTTCGCGGGAGTGCTCGCCGTGGCGGGCGTGACGGCCCTCTCGCTTCTCTGCTACAAGCTGATCATCGAGCCGCTGCGCGAGCATGAATCGGCGGTGCTGATCGCCACCATCGCGCTCGCGCTCGTCATCCAGGAGCTGATGCTGTTCGGCTTCGGCGGGCATTTCCTCGGCATTCCCTCGACGCTC
>JBFKUL010000097.1:0-9754 GCA_041635755.1 Burkholderiales bacterium
CTCGTCCCACTCGAACATCGGGAAATCGAGCACCCAGAGGGGCTGCCAGCCTTTCTTGGCGTAGCCCTTGTCGTGCCCGATCTTCGAGCGCAGCGCGCCGAGTGCGTCGTTGACGACTTTCGCCTTGTCGGCGCCGAAGAACAGTAAATCGCCGTTCTGCGCGCCGGTGCGCTCGAGGATTGCAGCCAGCACCTCTGGCGGCAGGAACTTGACGATCGGTGACTGCAGGCCCTCGGGCAGCTTGGCGCGGTCGTTGACCTTAATGTAAGCAAGGCCCTTCGCGCCGTAGATCGAGACGAACTGCGTGTAGTCGTCGATCTCCTTGCGCGACAGGTCGGCCGCGGGCACGCGAAGTGCGGCGACGCGACCGCCCTGAAGGTCCGCGGCCGCGCGGAACACCTTGAACTCGACCGTCTTCATCACGTCGGTGAGCTCGGTGAGCTCGAGCGGCACGCGCAGGTCCGGCTTGTCCGAGCCATAGCGCGCTATCGCCTCCGCGTGCGCGAGGCGCGGGAACGGGTCGGGCAGCGCGACCCCGAGCGAGTCTTGGAAGACCGCACGGATCAGCCCTTCCATGATGTGCTGGATGGCGCGCTCATCGAGGAACGAGGTCTCGATGTCGATCTGCGTGAACTCGGGCTGGCGATCGGCGCGCAGGTCCTCGTCGCGAAAGCAGCGCACGATCTGGTAGTAACGATCGAAACCGGCGACCATCAGCAGCTGCTTGAAGATCTGCGGCGACTGCGGCAGCGCGAAGAACGCCCCCTGGTGCACTCGCGACGGCACCAGGTAGTCGCGCGCGCCCTCGGGCGTGGAGCGCGTGAGCATGGGCGTCTCGATGTCGATGAAGCCCTGCGCATCGAGATAGCGGCGCACGGCCATCGTGACGCGATAGCGCAACCGAAGATTTCGCTGCATCGGCTCGCGGCGCAGATCCAGCACCCGGTAGGTCAACCGCGTGTTCTCCGACAGGTTGTCATCGTCGAGCTGGAAGGGCGGCGTGACCGACGGATTGAGCACCTCGACCTGATGGGCGAGCAGCTCGACCTCGCCGGAGCGGATGTTCGGGTTGACGGTGCCCTCAGGGCGGTGGCGCACCTTGCCGGTGACGCGCAGCACGAACTCGTTGCGCACGCGCTCAGCCGGCTCGAAGGCCTCGCCACGATCAGGGTCGCACACCACCTGCGCCACGCCTTCGCGGTCGCGCAGGTCGATGAAGATCACTCCGCCGTGGTCACGCCGCCGGTGCGCCCAGCCGCACAGCGTCACGGTCTGGTCGATCAGCGCAGCCGAAAGTTCGCCGCAGTAGTGCGTTCGCATATCCGGGAGTTCTTGCGCGGCGGCTTCAGCCGCGGTTCTTCGGCGCGGCGGCAAGCCGGCCGGGCTTGCCGTTCGGCGCCACCACGCCCATGGAAATGATGTACTTGAGCGCGTTGTCGACGCTCATGTCGAGCTCGATCACGTCCTTGCGCAATAGCATCACGAAATAGCCGCCGGTTGGGTTCGGCGTGGTCGGTACGTACACGCTGACGAAGTCGCCTTCGAGATGATTCACGACGTCGCCTCCCGGGACGCCGGTCAGGAACGCGATCGTCCAGACGCCCTCGCGCGGCCACTGCACCAGCACCGCCTTGCGGAACGCCTGCCCGGTGGAGGAGAACAGGGTGTCCGAGATCTGCTTGACGCTCGAGTAGACCGAGTTCACTACCGGAATGCGGTTGAGAATCGCGTGCCAGAGCTGAACCAGGCGCGCGCCCAGCAGGTTGGTCGCAAATACGCCGGTGACGAACACGATCACCAGCGTCATCACTACGCCCATGCCGGGAACGTGGAAGCCGAGCCAGGTCTCGGTGCGGAACTCGACCGGCAGCAGCAGCAGCGACTGGTCGAGCACGTCGACCACCAGCCGAAGGACCCAGAGGGTGATGACCAGCGGGATCCAGATCAGCAGGCCGGTGATGAGATATTTCTTCACGTTCGAATGGCGAAGCGGGTGCGCGACGCCGGACGCCGAGCCGGCGGGGAAAAGCGTCGGATTATACCGGTCACCGGAGCGGC
The DNA here is from genome assembly GCA_041635755.1 of Burkholderiales bacterium. Lineage (GTDB taxonomy): Bacteria > Pseudomonadota > Gammaproteobacteria > Burkholderiales > SG8-39 > JBFKUL01. Next base: position 2,059 of record JBFKUL010000097.1, read on the forward strand.
GCCTGCGTGCCGAAAGCGGGCGCCATCGCCTGAAGCCGAGCGCCCGACACCTGCGCTGCCGCGCGCAGAGCGCCTAGCGCAGCGTCGGCGTTAGCAGGCGGGTGCCTTGGATTTGATGGCGCCGCTCGACTCGGCCTTGGATTCGGTCTTGCCCTCGGTTTTCGAATCCGACTTGGATTCGGCCTTGGCGTCGGACTTCGAGTCGGATTTCGCTTCGCTCTTGGATTCGGCCTTGGACTCCGCGGATTCGCCCGCTGCCGAGGGCTTGGAACCCTTGTTGCGGAAGTCGGTCGCGTACCAGCCGCTGCCCTTGAGCTGGAATCCCGCCGCGGTCAGCTGCTTGCGGAATGCCTCCTTGCCGCACGACGGACAGACCGTCATCGGCGGCTCGGAAACCTTCTGCAGAAATTCGTCCTCGAACCCGCAGTCCGTGCAGCGATAGGCGTAGATCGGCATCCCCTTCCCCTAAACGTCTGATTCCCAACAAATTCGGCGGCGCATGATAACCACGCCTGCCGCCCCCTGTCTATGGGCGCCGAACCACAACTTCAAGCCTGGTTGAAAAGTGCGACTGAAACGATGCGCACAAACCACAAACATTGGTCGAGTGCCCGAGTTCATACTTCGCTCGCACCAGTCGATGGTTCCACCGCACGCGAGGGGTCCGGGGAAACCTTCCGTATTCCTTGTTCTCATTTTGCGGCAGGGGGTACGGGAGAACCGTCAGGTTCCCCTGTTCCAATCCAAGGGAAGGGGTACGGGGGAACCGTCAGGTTCCCCTGTTCCGATCCTGCACGTTCCGCCAGCCGCACAAAAGCGCGGCTAGAAAGGAATATCGTCCGCCATGTCGTCGAATTTGCCGGCGGGCTTCTTCGCTCCGGCCTTCTCGCTGCGCGGCTCGGCGGCCGGCTCGCGCGACTCTGCACGAGGCTCTCCGGCGCCCGAGCGCGAGCCCAGCATCTGCATGACGTCGACCGAGACCTCCGTTGTGTAGCGATCCTGGCCCTCCTTGTCCTGCCATTTGCGCGTCCGCAGCCGCCCCTCGACGTAGACCTGGGAGCCCTTCTTAAGGTACTCGCCCGCAATCTCCGCCAAACGGCCGCGGAACACCAGGCGGTGCCACTCGGTCTCCTCCTTCTTCTCGCCGCTCGTCTTGTCGGTCCACTGGAACGACGTGGCGAGCGACGCGTTCGTCAGCGCCGCGCCGTCCGGCATATAGCGCGTCTCGGGGTCGCGCCCGAGATTGCCTACCAATATCACCTTGTTCACCGAAGCCATGCTCACGCCTCCCCAGTCATCAATTGTTTCACCCTGCCTTCGTCCCATTGGCCCGGCACCACCTTCAGCCGGGCGATGCGCTCCTCGTCCAGCACTTCGGCCTCGCGCACGCCGCGCACATGCGCCAATGCAGCGCGCAGCTTCTCGAGGTCGACGCCTGATGCTATGGAGAACGTCAGATACGAAATCCCGTTGACGCCCAACGCGGGCAGCGCGCGCATGCCCGCGACCACGATCAGCCACACGACCGCCAGCACCGCGCAGGTTCCGAATACTGCGTCGGCGCCGAAGTGGTTGGCAACCCAGCCTCCGAGCAGGCCGCCGAAGAACAGGCCCAGCGTTTGCGTCGTGTTGTACACGCCGATCGCCGTGCCGCGCGCGTGCGCGGGCGCAATGCGCGACACGAGCGAGGGCAGCAGCGCCTCCAGCACGTTGAACGCCAGAAAGAAAGAGAGCATCAGCACTGCGAGCGCGGCCAGGCCCGGTCCCGCCACGGCGAGTCCGGTTTGGACCGCCGCAAGCAGAGCGACTGCGCCGAGCATGACGTGCTTGTGGCGTTGCAGCCGGTCGGCGAGCAGGATCGGCGGAACCATCAGCGCGAAAGACACGAGCACGACGGGCAGATACAGTTTCCAGTGCTCGGGCAGCGCGAGCCCGGACTCGATCAGCCGCGGCGGCACCACCACGAACATCGCCATCTGCACCAGGTGCAGCACGAAGATGCCGGCGTTCAGCCGCATCAACTCGGGATGCAGCACGCTCTTGGCGACCGCGCCACGACCGCCCTCGGGTGCCGCGTGCGCGCTGATCGGCGCATCGGGCACCATCGCCTTCACCACCCAGATCGCGACAAGCGCAAGCACGCCGGTGAGCGAGAACAGCCCGCCCATGCCGATAACGCTGTACAGCGCGGGCGCGGCCACCAGCGACAGCGCAAACGAGAAGCCGATCGTCGCGCCGATCATCGCCATCACCTTGGTGCGGTGGTGCTCGCGCGTCAGATCGGCGGCGAAGGCCACCACCACCGCAGAAATCGCGCCCGCGCCCTGCAGCGTGCGGCCCGCAATCGCGGTCCAGATGTCGTCCGCGCCCGCGGCGAGGAAGCTGCCGGCGGCAAAGATGACGAGCCCGATGACGATCACCGGCTTGCGCCCCCAGCGATCCGAGGCCATGCCGAAGGGAATCTGCAGAAAAGCCTGCGCCAGGCCATAGGCGCCGAGCGCAATGCCGACCAGCGTGAGGTTGTCGCCGCCGGAGAGCTGGTGCGCGTGCACCGCGAACACGGGAAGGATCAGGAACAGTCCGAGCATGCGCAATCCGAAGATGCCCGCGAGGCTCGTCCCCGCGCGCACCTCGGTCGGGGTCATGCGCTCGCTCGGCTGTGCCGTGAACATCCGGAAACTACACTCGGGCTGGAAAGCAGGAGGGAAGAGTCGTTATAGTAGCAGGTTTACATTCTCCGGCCGGTGCTTCCGGCCGCGCTACATGGACTCGATCCGCATCCGCGGCGCGCGCACTCACAATCTCAAGAACCTGAATCTCGAGCTGCCGCGCAATCGGCTCATCGTGATCACCGGACTCTCGGGCTCGGGCAAAAGCTCCCTCGCATTCGACACGCTTTACGCCGAGGGTCAGCGCCGCTACGTCGAATCGCTCTCTGCCTACGCGCGCCAGTTCCTGCAGCTGATGGAGAAGCCCGACGTCGATCTGATCGAAGGCCTCTCGCCCGCGATCGCCATCGAGCAGAAGGCCGCGAGCCACAATCCGCGCTCGACGGTGGGCACGGTCACCGAGATCCATGACTATCTGCGGCTGCTGTTCGCGCGCGTGGGCACGCCGTATTGCCCCGAGCACGGCGCCGCCCTCGAGGCGCAATCGGTCGCGCAGATGGTCGATCACGCGCTCGCGTTGCCCGAGGACACCCGGCTGATGATCCTCGCGCCGGTGGTCGCGGCGCGAAAGGGCGAGCAATCGGATCTGTTTGACGAGCTGCGGGCGCAGGGTTTTACGCGCGTTCGCGTTGACGGCAAGGTGTGCGAGCTCGATGCGGCGCCGCGACTGGCCAAGAACGCCAAGCACTCGGTCGACGTGGTGATCGATCGGCTCAAGATTCGAGCGGACATGAAGCAGCGCATCGCCGAGTCATTCGAAACGGCACTGCGCCATGCGGACGGCCGCGCCGTCGCCGTGGAGGTCGACAGCGGCAAAGAGCACCTGTTCTCGGCGAGGTTCGCCTGTCCGGTGTGCAGCTATGCGCTCGCCGAGCTCGAGCCGCGCCTGTTCTCGTTCAACAACCCGATGGGCGCCTGCCCGCGCTGCGATGGCCTCGGTACCGTGGAGTTCTTCGACCCGAAACGCGTCGTGGCGCATCCCAACCTCTCGCTCGCCAGCGGCGCCATCCGCGGCTGGGACCGGCGCAACCACTTCTATTTCTCGATGCTGCAGTCGCTCGCACGTCACTACGCGTTCGACATCGAGGCGCCATGGGAAATGCTCGAGGACGTAGTGCAGAACATGATCCTTTACGGCTCGGGCAAAGAGAAGATCGCGTTCCAGTACCTGAGCGAGCGCGGCCGCACCACAGTGAAGGAGCACGTCTTTGAGGGCGTGGTCCCGAACCTCGAGCGGCGCTACCGCGAAACCGACTCGATCGTGGTGCGCGAGGAGCTCGCCAAGTTCCGCAATGTGCGCGCCTGCCCGGAATGCGGCGGCGCGCGACTGCGCGTCGAGGCACGCCACGTGCGCCTGGGCGAGCACGTGATCTACGAGATCTCGCATTGGCCGCTGCGGCAGACCCTCGCTTACTTTGTCGGGCTCACGCTGCCGGGAGCACGCGCGCAAGTGGCCGAGCGCATTGTGCGCGAGATCGCAAATCGGCTGGAGTTCCTGGTCAACGTCGGGCTGGACTACCTCTCGCTCGACCGTTCCGCCGAGTCGCTTTCCGGGGGCGAAGGACAGCGTATTCGGCTGGCGAGCCAGATCGGTTCCGGACTCACCGGCGTGATGTACGTGCTCGACGAGCCCTCGATCGGCCTGCATCAGCGCGACAACGCGCGCCTCATCGACACGCTCAAGCGCCTGCGGGACCTGGGCAACTCGGTCATCGTCGTCGAGCACGACGAGGAGGCGATTCGCGCCGCGGATCACGTAATCGACATGGGACCGGGCGCAGGCGAAGCCGGCGGCCGCGTGGTCGCCGAAGGCACCCCCGAGACCATCATCGGCCATGCCGAGTCGCTCACCGGGCGCTATCTCGCCGGGGCTCTCCGGATCGACGTGCCGAGGCTGCGCAACCGGCCGAGTCCGAAGCAGCGCCTGCGCATCAACGGCGCCCGCGGCAACAATCTAAAGAACGTCGACCTCGAGCTGCCGCTCGGGCTGTTCGTCTGCGTTACCGGGGTCTCCGGCTCGGGCAAGTCCACGCTGGTGAATGACACCATGTACGCGGAGGTCGCGCGACAGCTCTATGGCAGCGTCGCCGAACCAGCGCCGTTCGAATCGATCTCGGGAATCGAGCGGCTCGACAAGGTGATCAGCGTCGATCAGAGCCCGATCGGGCGCACGCCGCGCTCGAACCCTGCGACCTACACGGGGCTGTTCGCGCCGATCCGCGAGCTTTTCGCCGGCGTGCCCGAGGCGCGTGCACGCGGCTATGATCCGGGGCGCTTTTCGTTCAACGTCAGGGGCGGGCGCTGCGAAGCCTGCCAGGGCGACGGCGTAACCAAGGTCGAGATGCACTTTCTGCCCGACATCTACGTGCCCTGCGACGTCTGCCACGGACGGCGCTACAACCGCGAAACGCTCGAGATCCGTTACAAAGGCAAGAGCATCGACGAGGTGCTCGAAATGACCGCCAGCGAGGCGGCGAAGTTCTTCGCCGCGGTGCCGGCGGTCGCGCGCAAGCTCCAGACGCTGATCGACGTCGGACTGGGCTATGTGCGCCTGGGCCAGTCGGCCACCACGCTCTCGGGCGGCGAGGCGCAGCGCGTCAAGCTTTCGCTCGAACTCTCCAAGCGCGACACGGGACGCACGCTCTACATTCTCGACGAGCCCACCACCGGACTTCACTTCCAGGACATCAAGCTGCTGCTCGAGGTCCTGCACCGGCTGCGCGACGCCGGCAATACCGTGGTCGTGATCGAGCACAACCTGGATGTCATCAAGACCGCCGACTGGGTGATCGACCTCGGGCCTGAGGGCGGCGAGGGCGGCGGGCGCATCGTCGCGCAAGGCACGCCCGAGCAGATCGCCGCCCAGTCCGAGAGCTATACCGGGCAGTACCTCAAGCACGCCCTTGGTACTCCGCGCCGCGGCCGGCGCGAGAAGACGGCTCTAGAGGCCTAGGCGGCGGCGCGCGCCACGAGCCAGCTTCGCTCGAACTCGGTTGCGGCAAGCGGCTTGCCGAACAGATAGCCCTGCGCCTCGTCGCAGCGCCGGCGGCGCAGGAAGGCGAGCTGGCTTTCGTTCTCGACGCCTTCGGCGATCACCTTGGTGCCGAGCGACTGACCGAGTCGCAGAATGGCGTCGCAAACCGCCTCGGCGCTGCGATCCGCGCCGATATCGTCGACGAAGGACTTGTCGATCTTGATCGCGTCCACGGCAAAGCGGCGCAGATAATTGAGCGACGAGTAGCCGGTGCCGAAATCGTCGATCGACACGCGCACGCCGAGCGAGCGCAGCGCGGCAAGCGTCCTCGCGGTCGACTCGACGTTGTGCATGGCGGCCGTTTCAGTCACCTCGACTTCCAGCAGCTCGGCCGGCACGCGCGACTCGGTTAGCGCCCGCTCGAGACGCCGCTCCAGGTCCGGCAGCGCGAACTGGCGCGCCGAGAGGTTCACCGCGAGTCGCGGCGACCAGCCGTAGCGCGCGAGCCATTCCGCCGCGCGCCGGCAGGTCGCCTGCAGCACGAAATCGCCAATTGGGACGATAAGGCCGGTCTCCTCGGCGATCGGGATGAACTGCGCCGGGCTGATCGCGCCACGTATCGGGTGGGTCCAGCGCAGCAGCACTTCGGCGCCGGTGAGCGTGCGCGCACCTTCCGCGTCAATTCGCACTTTGGGCTGAAACGCAAGGTACAGCTCGCCTCGGGCGAGCGCCTGCTCCAGATCACGCTTGAGTGCGTGACGATTTCGCGCCTCCTGCGCGAGCTCGGGTGAGTAGAACTGGTAGCGGTAGCCTTCACTGTCCGAGCTGCGCGACAGGGCCAGCTCGGCCTGGCCGAGCAGGGCTTGCGGCTCGCGCACCGGAGCGTCCGTTTGGGCGATGCCAATGCGAACGCTCACTTCCACCTTCTGGTCCAGCTGATCATAGGGTTCGCCTGCAGTGTGCGCCAAGCGCTCGGCATAGGCCGCGGCCTCATTTGCGCCCTGCGCACCGACTTGCACCACGGCGAACCGATCTGCGCCCAGGTGCGCGACGTAGTCACCCGACTCGGCGCAGCGCTGCAGCCGCACGGCCAATGTCTTGAGCATTTCGTCGCCGCGCGGCACGCCGATGCTCGAATTGACCTCCTTGAACTGCACGATATTGACCAGGTGCAGGGCGATCGGCTGATGCCTTTTCTCGCCCGAGGACAAGTGCTCAAGATGCTCGATCAACGAGGTGCGGTTCGGCAGGCCGGTCAGCGCGTCATGCCGGGTCAGGAAGCTGGCGCGCTCCTCGGACAGCTCGCGGTCGCGGCGCTTGCTCTCGGCAACCTGCAGCAGCATCGCGTTGAAGGCGGCGAACAACTCGCCGATTTCGTCGCTCCGTCGCGTACGCACGATGAAGGAGTCGGCCTGGTCGGGCAGCGCCCCGGCACGCGTCGAACTGTCGCGCAACGCGAGCACCGGCCGCAGCACCAGGACATGCAGCACGAACATGGTGCCGGCCGTTACCACCAGCACGATCAGTGCTACCAACCCGGCGATGCGCAGCGTGTAGGCGATCAGCGCGTCACGGACGTGCGCGCTGCTCAACCGTGTTACCACCAGCGGGTTGGCGCCCGAGGCGCTGCGCCAGGTAACGTCGAAGCGCGCACCGTCTCGAGTGCGTTGCCGCGTTCCTGCGCCCGCCGCCGCGCCCGGGTAATGGAGCTCCCCGGCTTCGGGTCCCGCAGCCGCGATGATCGATCCGTCCTTTTCATACAGCGCCACTGCAACCAGCTCGTGCCGACCGATGAGCAGCTCGAGGTCCCGTGAGGGGTTGCGCCCGGCGGCCTCGTCGATCGCGAGGGCCGACTCCACCGCCACCATGGCGGCGTCGGCGAGCTGAGCCAACGTGTTCTGCTCGAAGCGTTGGGCGGAGGGAATCAGGATCAGGCTTTCGATGGCGAGGATCAACGCAAACACGGCCAGCGTGACGCGCCAGCACAGGCGACAGGCAAACAGCTCGTTGAATCGGCCCATCCGGTCTCCTTGCCCGACGGCTCCGGCAGCGC
>JBFKUL010000098.1:0-9701 GCA_041635755.1 Burkholderiales bacterium
CCAGCCCTCACTGCTCGTTCGGCGTCGTCTTCTTTCGCGTGGGGGTAACCGAAGTAGACCAGCAACCCGTCTCCCTGGTGGCGGGCGACGAAGCCGTCGAAACGCTTGACCACCTCCACGACCGCGCTGCGAAATCGGGTGAGCAGATCGCGGTAGTCCTCGACTTCCATGCGCTCGCCGAGTGCCACCGAACCGACCAGATCGCAGAACATTACCGTGAGCTGACGTCGCTCGGCCGCACCCTGGCTCGCCCCGCCCGAGGTTGCGTCGGCAGCATCGTCAAGCGACTCCGCCGAAGAGATCGGCGGGGCACCGCCAGGTCGCGCCGCGGCAAGCAAGCGTTTGCGCGGGCCCAGCGGCAGGCCGAGTTTCTCGAGGTCCGCCTCGGAGAGAAACGGCAGATCACCGAGCTCGACCTCGTTAGCGGCAAACACCTCCGCGTACTTCGCGAGTCCGTGCGATTCGAGCCACTCGCGGATGTCGCTCATCGAATCCCCAGAATGGTGCGCCGGGCGCGGGCCACTATAGTGTGGTCTCGGCTTTGCGCCGAATCGAGATTGCTTCCTGACCGTCCGCTTCTAACACAAAGAAAGGCATGTTGTGGCGAAAACACTTTATGAGCGTTTGGGAAATACCAAGGGCATTGCGCGGCTCGTCGACGACGCGGTGAACGCGCGCCTTGCGAATCCCATTATCAAGACGCGATTCGAGAATAACAAGGATATCGAGCATGCGAAGAAGATATCCGTCGCGTTTTTCTGCGCCGGATCCGGTGGTCCCGAGTGCTATCCTGGAAGGGACTTGATCACCACGCACAAGGCAATGAACATCTCCGATCAGGAGTTCATCGCCGTGGTGGATGACATTCTTGGTGCAATGGACAAGAACAATCTGGGCGAAGCCGAGAAGAAGGATGTTCTCGCCATTCTCTATTCACTCAAAGGGCAAGTCATCCACGTGTAGGTACAACGGCGCACAAATATTAGTACGTAGTACGATGTGATTGGATTCGGCCGATTCCAACAGCCGAAGCGCCGCAGCGTCGTGTAAGGAGGGAACCGTTATGACCCTATGTCCCGTCGCCTTGGCCGTGGGTTGCAAGAAATGCCCGGCCTTATCGGTCTGTCCCTTGAAGGGCGTCATCGGTGATTTCAAGGAACCGGACAAAGCGCAGCCGAAGCACGCAGGGAACGACCCGAAACGCGACCAGAAGTAGCGTCGTGCGCAGCCGCAGTCCGGCCCGCTGAAGGGTCGAATCGCGGCTCGCGTCAGTCGAGCCGCTTGACGAACGCGAGGCGCTCGGAGGGACCGAAGCCCGCGCGCGAGAGAAACGCGAGCAGGTCGAGATTGGCGTGCGAAACGACGGTCTCGACGCGCTCGGCGCGCAGCGCAGCAAGGTTGACGAAGAGCTGCGAGAGCAGCGCATGGCCGATGCCCTTGCGCCCGTGGCGCGGGTCGACGCCGATGGTGTCGAGGATCGCCACCGGCGAAGTGCGGCCGAAGTCGCCCATGTCGAGGCGCGCCATCATGTACCCAGCGATGCTTCCATCGACCCACGCGGCGAAGGAAGCGCGCACCGCGAAGCCCTCGGCCGCTTCGGCGAGCGCGTGGCGCAGGTAGGCGCTGCGGTCGCGGCCGGTGATGCGCTGGTCAAGCCGCGCCACCGCTTCGAGGTCTTGCGGGCGCAGCACGCGCAGATCCACCAGATCGCGCGCCAGCGGCTCGAAATCGCATGGCTGCGCCGCGCTGTAGTCGTTCGGGTCTCTATGTCGCTCCTCGTCAGGCATCTGGAGCCGCGCCTCACGCGGCACCATGGCGTCGATCGCACAGTCGAGCACCTGATTGCGCCCGAGCGACCAGCCGCCGTGATCCAGGAAGCGCAGCATGCGGTGCTCGCGCCACGTCGCCGCCGTGCGCAGCTCGCGGATGCCGCGGCGCCGCGCCTCGCCCTCGAGGGCAGCACCGAGCGCGGCGCCCATGCCGTGCGCCTGGGCGGGCCGCTTGACGCCGATGACCTCGAGCCGCATCGCCGGCTCGACGCGGCCGAACTCGCCCTCGAGCACGCGCCCGAGCACGTAGCCTGCGAGCGTGCCGTTCTGATCGATCGCGAGCTGCGCGTGCAGCGTCGGCTCGCGCTTCGCGGCGGCGAGGCGCCGCTCGAAGTAGTGCCGCCGCGCCTGGCCTTCGAGCAGAGCGTCGATCGCGACCACGGCGGCAACGTCCTGGGCGGTGAGTGGCCGTGTGCGAAGCGTCATGCCTTTGTCGTCTTGGGTTGCAGCGCTGGTGGCCATCCTCGTTCCCCGGTGGATCAGGCGTCCGCGTACGCGGCGAGCAGTTCGCGATCGGTGTCGTCGTCGAGCAGGTCCTCGAGCATCGGCAGGAGCGCCATCTCCTCCTTCTGCACGTGAACCGTCAGGCGCTCGGCGAGCTCAAGCGCGAGCGTGCGCAGCCGCTGCCAGCCCTGCGGGTCCAGCCCGCCGGCGCGCTGCGCCGCGACCCGCGTCGCGAAATCCACCGCCGCGGCGCGAATCGTCTCGTGCTCTTCGGCGAGCAGCTGCACGATGTCGGCCTCGCCCGCGTCGGCGAGCCGCGGAAACAGCGCCTGCTCCTCAAACTCGAAGTGGCGCGAAACTTCCTCGGCGAGCCCCGCCGAGCACTCGCGCAGCGCGCGCTCGAGCGGCTCGTCCGGAGCGGCCGGCGGCCAGTCGGCGCCGCGCGCGGCAATCGCAAGCTCGAGACGGCCCCAGGCGCCGAGCGTCGCGAGATGCTCTTCGTGCAGGCGGCGGCTGGTCTGTCGCAGGTAGTCCATGCAAAGGCTCCTTTCAGGCGCGCGTGGGCGCAGCGCCTGCGGGCGGCGCCGCGTCGCGCAGGCGCAGCATCGCGCTGGTAAAGAAAACGGCGTAGGCGAGCGCGCCGGCCAGCCCGGCGGCGGCGCCGAGGCGTACCAGCCAGCTCATGCCGAGCAGCGTGCCGGGAATGAGCGCGCCGATCGCCACGAGGTGCAGCGTGCGGTGCACTGCGAGCGGCCCCGCCGCGCTGAAGGCCGAGGCGAGCGGCGCGCCGGGTCCGCGCCCGGAGGCGTGAACCGAGGCGAGAAACGGAACGATGCGCTGCAGGACCGCGAGCAGAAAGGTAAGCAGCCAGCCGAGCACCAGCAGCTCGCCGAACGCGACCACCGCTTGCGCGGGTACGCGGTCGAGCGCCAGCGGGATGGCGAGCAGGAGGCTCGCGGCAAGGCAGCCCCACGACACGCGTACCAGCAGGAACGCCGGCCCGAGCGGGCCGCGCAGGCGCGCGCGTAGCGAGCGCTCCATGGCAACGATGTGCGCCAGCGCGGCGCCGAGACCGAGCGCCGCAGCTGCCGCGAGCCATGCGCCGCTGCCGCCCGAGGCGAGCGTGCCGAACGCGAGCGTGAGCGCCGCGAGCGCCCCGACGAGCGGAACATAGCCGCGGCGCGCCGAAGGCGCTGGCGCAACCGCGAACATCGGCAGCAGAAAGTACGACAGCCCGAGCGCAAACAACCCCATGAAGCCGTAGGTTGCGGCGATAAAGTGCGTGCCAAGCACGGCGCGCCGGTCGAGCGCGATGCCGTGTTCGTAGTACGCGACCAGCGCCAGGGCGCTCGCAAGGAGCACGAGAAGGCAGGCGAACGCCGCCCAGGCGTGCGCGCGCACCAAAGGCATGCCGCGCGCGCGCAGCAGGTTCTCGCCGAGCAGCCAGGCGTAGATCGCGAGCGCGACGAGTACCGCCATCGCTCCGGGTGCCATCCAGCGAGGCTGGTAGAGCGCGGCACCCAGCGCGAACAAGGCAACGCCGGGAACGAACAGCCACCACGCGAGCTTGACGGCGGCCACGGAGCGCACGGCCTGGCGCGTCGCTACCGGCAACAACTGCATACTCGCGCCCACCGCGGTCATCGCCAGCACCCCGAGCGTCACGAGATGCAGCGAGGCGAATATCGGCCCCAGCCCACCGCCGAAGGCAGTCAGATCTGGCGCCGCGACAAGCAGGCCGAGCCACGCGAGCGCGTGGAACACCACCGCGGCGCCGAAGTAGCGAAACGGCACTGACGCGGGCAACAGCCGGCTGCGGGCGCCGAGCGGCGAGGGGAACATGCGTCAGCCCGCTTTCCCGGCACGCAGGTCGCGCACCCGGACGGCTTTGCCCTGCGAGCGCGGCACTTCGCCCGGTGCTTTTACCGCGACTTCCGCACTGACTCCGATCAGCGACTTGACGTGATGGCGCACGCTCTCTGCGATTCGCGCATGGCGCCCGGTGTCGCCGGTCGCCGCCTCGACCTCGATGGTGAGGTGATCCAGGCTGCCGCGGCGCTCGAGCACCAGCTGGTAATGCGGCGCGACCTCCGGAAGCCCCACCAGCACCGCCTCGATCTGCGTTGGATACACGTTGACGCCGCGAATGATCAGCATGTCGTCGTTGCGTCCGGTGATGCGCCGGATGCGCAGGTGCGTGCGGCCGCACGCGCAGCGCTCGGTGGTCACGCGCGTGACGTCGCGCGTGCGGTAGCGGATCATCGGCAGTGCCTGCTTGGTGAGCGTGGTGATCACCAGTTCGCCGGTCTCGCCTTCTGGCAGCGGCCTGCCGCTCTCGGTGTCGATCACCTCGAACAGGAAGTGGTCCTCCCAGCCGTGCAGTCCGGCCTGCGCCTCGCATTCGCCGGCGACGCCCGGGCCCATGATCTCCGACAGGCCGTAGATGTCGATCGCCTTCAGGCCGAGGCGCGTCTCGATTTCCTTGCGCATCGCCTCGCTCCAGGGCTCGGCGCCGAACACGCCGACGGCCAACGCGCTCGTTCTGAGGTCGATGCCCTGCTGCTCGGCGACCTCGGCGATCGCAAGCGCGTAGGAGGGCGTCGCGCATAGCACGCGCGCGCCGAAATCCTGGATCAGCACCACCTGGCGCTCGGTGCCGCCGCCCGACATCGGCACCACGGTGGCGCCGAGACGCTCGGCGCCGCTGTGCGCGCCCAGCCCTCCGGTGAACAGCCCGTAGCCATAGGCGTTGTGCACCACGTCGCCGGGGCGTGCGCCGGCGCACGCCAGCGTGCGCGCCATCAGCACGGCCCAGGTGTCGAGGTCGCGCGCGGTGTAGCCGACCACGGTCGGCTTGCCGGTGGTGCCCGAGGACGCGTGCAGCCGCGCGAGCGATTCGCGCGGGCGCGCGAACAGGCCGAACGGATAGTAGTCGCGCAAGTCGCTCTTCACGGTGAACGGCAGCTTCGCGAGTTCGCTCAGACGCTTGAGCCCGCCCGGCTTGAACCCCGCAGCGTCGAGCCGCTGGCGGTGCAGCGGGACGTGCTTGTAGGCGTTGGCGAGCGTCGCGCGCAGGCGCTTGAGCTGCAGCCTGGCGAGCGCCTCGCGCGGCATGGTCTCGGCCTTGCGCTCGAAATAGAAGCGGGCGCCGTGCGTGCGCCCAGGCTTGGCGGTGCGATGGTGCGCGGCTTCGCCGGTCACCTGAACGCCCTGTACGTGCATCGCGGTCATGGTGTTCTCCGTATCGACGTGCCGGCGCGTGTGCCGCGCACCGGCACTGCGGTGATCGAAAAGCCCTGGTTGTACGCGGCACGGGTCACGAGCAACGCCTTGAAGCGCCAGCCGCCGTGCGCCGCGGCGAGACCGGCGAAGGCGGTGAGGACCGCTTCGGCCTGCGGCATCAGGATCGCGGTGGCGAGCAGCAGAAGCGGCAGCACGGTGCCGGTGTCGCGCAGCACCTTGCCGGCCGAGGTGAGCGTCTCGCGCGCCTCGCGCCCAAGCGCCGGTCCGACCTCGCGCAGGTAGCCGCCGAGCAGCAGCGCGCGCGCGATTACGGCGACCGTGAATAGCGACAGCCCCATCCAGGGCTGCGACTTGAGCGCTGCGTCGAGCGCGAGCGCGATGCCGCCGCCCTCGGCGAGGCCGGTGGCCATGATGAGCGGCACCAGCTTCGGCTCGCGCCACGCCGGAATGCCTTTAGACGCGTGCAGGATGCGTGCCTGCGAAAAGAGAAACGCGAGCGCGGCAACCGCGAGCGCGACGCGCAGCGCATCGCCGCCGAACGCGAGCATCGCGCCCGCGATCGCGAACAGCAGCATTGCCGCATAGGACTCGCGCGCCATCCACGAGGTGCGCGGATTGATGAGCACGTTCAGCGCGCGCAGCGGCCGGCCGATCTCGAGCCACACGCACGCGAGCCCGGTGCCGACCAGGGCGAGCGCAACCACCAGCAGCCCCTGCCAGCCCGGGGAGGGCGCAGCGAGCGCGGCAAACACGGCCAGCCCGCTGCCGGCGCCGCCGAGCACGAAGTTCGCCGCGGCGCGCCAGTCCCAGTGCCGCTGCAGCCAGGGTTGCGGTCCGGCGCTCATGCGCGGTCCCACAGGTAATAGAAATTCGGGCCGGTGCCGAGTTCTTCGTGCATGCGAAAGCTCTGGTTCTCGGCCAGGAGCTCGGAAATATTGCTTTTCGGATTGTTCGCGTCGCCGAAGTGCAGCGCCTTGGCGATGCACGAGTTGACGCAGGCGGGCGTCGCCTCCGGATCGACGCCGGGCGTCATGCCTTGCGCGAGGCCGGCGTCGATGCGATCGACGCAGAAGGTGCACTTTGTGGCGACGCCGAGCCGAGCGGGATCGAAGCCCTCGGCCTCGGCCGGGCTCGCATCGCCGTAGGCGAAGGTGGCCTTGTCGGTCTTGAAGCGCGCCTGATAGGGGCAGGCGACGGCGCAATAGGCGCAGCCGATGCACAGGTCGTAGTCGATGGTGACGATGCCGTCGGCGCGCTTTTTCGTCGCGGTGCTCGGGCACACGTTCATGCAGGGCGGATCGTCGCAATGCATGCAGCCTACCGGCACGAAGGTGCGCGACACGTTCGGGTATTCGCCGAGCTCCATGTCGAGCACGCGGCGCCATTGCACGCCGGGGGGTGTGGCGTTGGCGTGCTTGCACGCGGCGGTGCAGGTCTGGCAGCCGACGCAGCGCCTGAGGTCGGCGATCATGGCCCACTTGGTCATGCGTGGGCCTGCGAAGCGCGGGCGGTGCGGCGCAGCGACACGCGGACCACGTCGGCGCCCGAGCCGGTGGCGTCGGTCAGCTCGAGCGACATCGGCACCAGCGAGTTGATGCTCGGCACGCCGAAGTCCTTCGCATAAGGCGTCGCCCAGTGCTCGAACTGGCCGAGCAGCAGCAGCGTGTCGGGGCGGATGCCCTGGCGCAGCACGGCGCGCCCGCGGCCGCTGTGCCGCGGCGTGGCGATTTCGACCTCGTCGCCGTCCTCGATGCCGGCCTCGCGCGCGGCCTGCGCGTTGATGATCACGCCGCGGTGCCCGGCAATGTTGTCGGCGACCTCCTTGATGAGTTGCATGCCGACGTTGCCGCCCCAGGCATACTGCATGCTGCGCGCCGTCAGCAGCCAGAACGGGTAAACCTTCGTGCTGCCGCCGTCTTTCTCGAGCGCGCGCTCCCACAGCGCCGGAAAATCCTTCCATGCGGGCAGCGCCTGGTACTCGGCGAGCTGCGCGTCCCACCAGTGCATGTCGTGTTCGTGCATCCGGTTGGCGAGCTCGCGCCCGATGCGCAGCAACCGTTCCTGATACGGCAGCTCGAAGCGCAGGCCCTGGTCGACGAGCGTCGGATAGAGGTACCAGTCGAGCGTCGAGAAGGCTTTGGTCAGCACGCCGTGCTCGCGCCACCAGTCGAGCCCGTAGACTTCGGCGCCCTCGGAGAGCTCGGCGCTCGCCGCGCGGCACACGGCATCCCAGATCGCTTCGCGGTCGTGCGCCGCCGACGGATCGAGCGAGAAGTTCCAGCGCTCACCCTTGAGCGGCACGCCGCACACGCCCTTGTTGATCGCGGCGTTGTATTTTTCCAGCAGGCCGGTGCGCCGCGCGAGGTCGGTAGCGATGTCGGTGAAGTCGCGCGCTTCGCCTTGCGGCGCAACGGCGGGTTGGCGCAGCGCGAAACCCTGACGGTCCCAGAACTGCTCAACGTACTTCGAGCCGCCGATGCGCATCAGCTGCAGGCCCTCGAGATCGGTGCACTCGGGCAGCAGCACGTCGGCCATGTGGTTGGTCTCGTCGTGCGTGTAGGCAAAGGCGACGACGAACGGAAAGCGCGCCATGCGCTCGGTCAATGCCTCGGTATCCCAGAACGAGATCGCGGGGTTGGTGCGGTACACGAACCAGAGCTCCGGCAGCGTGACGCGCGGCAGGCCGACCGGCGTTTCGTCTAGAAACATCCACGAGAAATGCGTCGGGCCGAGCGCCTGGCTCCACGGTCCGTCGGCGGCGAGCGGCACCAACGAGCGGTAGGCGTTGCGAATGTTGGGCTGCGCGTTCCAGTGCTCCCGGTCGGTGGGGTTGAACGGGTAGGCCATGAAGCCGTCGGGTCCGGGCCGCACGCTCTGCAGGCGCTCCGACAATGGTCGGTTCAGGCGCACCGTGGTGCCGAGCGTGCCGCCGGGCACCTCGAGCGCGCCCACCAGCGCGGCGAGCAGCGTTCGCGCCCAGCAGCATTCGTAGCCGCCCCAGCCGTTGTTGACGGTCTTGCCGAGGCTGACCGCGACCGGACGAAACGGCAGCGTGCGGCCTTCGATCTCGATCGTCGCGCCGACCTGCGCCGCCCCGAGGAATTCGCTCGCGATGCGCCGCATCGACTCGGCGCTGACGTCACAGATCGGCGCTGCCCAGTCGGCCGAGTAGGGCGCCATGTGCGCGACGAGCTTCGCGAACGCCGTCTCGCCCTCGAGCTCGCCCTCGGCCAGCACTTCCTCGTCCGGGCCGATCTCGATCGCGCGTGCGCGGTAGCGGCCCTCGAGCGCGGGCTCGATGCCCTGCGCGTCGAAAGGCGCGGCGGCGTTTGCGCGCGCGTCCCAGACCAGAGGCTTCCGTGTTGCCCGGTCTCGCAGGTAGAAGCCGTTCGGTCCGACGAGGTAGGGCGAGGACGTGTGGTTCTTCAGGAACGCGAGGTCGAGCCGCTCGCGAGGCTGCTCGTGGAGCAACGCATGTACCAGCGCGAACATCATCGCGGCGTCGGTCTTGGGCCGGATCGGCACCCACTCGGCCGAGCAGGCGCCGGTCACCGAGAGGTGGGGTTCGACTTGCACGCGCTTCATGCCGCGCTCGCGCGCGTTGGCGTGGCGCCAGACGCCGACGACGCCGCCCGAGGCCTCGACATTGGCACCGAACGAGATCAGGTAGTTGCACAGCGGTGTATCGGGCGAGACGGTGAAGGCGCGGTGCCAAAGCTCGCCGTAGAGGTGCTCGGAGTGATAGCACTTGACGCCTTGGCCCGAGCCGAAGCCCATATCGACCGGGCCCCAGGCGGCGAGGAATGCCGGGAACGAGCCCATGTAGGACTGCGGCGTGCCGCCGCCGCCGAAGCTCGCCGCGACCTTCGGATAACCGGATTCGTCGAGCAACCCGGCGGCGCGGATCGCGTTCAGCTTTTCCGCCACCAGCGAGAGCGCGTCGTCCCACGAGATCGGCACGAAGCGCGGATCCTCGTCGCGGCCCTTGTTCGGGTTGGTGCGCTTCATCGGCGTGCGCACGCGGTGCGGGTTGTAGGTCTTCTGCACCAGGCCGTAGGCCTTGATGCAGACTTTGCCGCCGCCCGGATGCAGCTCGGCGGCGCAGAAGTTCGGTTCGACCTCGGTTGCGACGCCGTTCACCACCTTGACGGTGAGCAGATCGGGTCCGGCGACGCACTGGTAGCA
>JBFKUL010000099.1:0-9690 GCA_041635755.1 Burkholderiales bacterium
ACGGTGCTGACCTACGGCCACGGCGACGTGATCCGCGGCCAGGAGGCCCAGTGGCGCGAAGGCCTTGATCCCTGGTCGCTCAAGCGCGAGGGCGAGCGCTTTTACGGCCGAGGCACTGCCGACAACAAGGGCCAGCACACCATCAACCTTGCTGCGCTCGAAACGGTACTCGCGGCGAAAGGGCGCCTCGGCTTCAACCTCAAGGTGCTGATCGAGACGGGCGAGGAGGTGGGCTCGCCCGGGTTGAATGAATTCTGCGCGCGGCACAAGGCGCGGCTGGCGGCCGACGTGCTGATCGCGTCCGACGGGCCGCGCCTGCAGCCGGGCCGACCGACGATCTATCTCGGCACGCGCGGCGCCTTCAACTTCGATTTGACGCTCGATCTGCGCGCCGGCGGCCACCACTCGGGCAACTGGGGCGGCCTGCTGCGCAATCCGGGCATCGTGCTCGCGCACGCGATCGCGTCCATCACCGACGTGAACGGCGCGATCCGCGTGCGCGAATGGCGCCCGGACAGCCTAACGCCTTCGGTGCGCCGCGCGCTCGCCGATCTCGTGGTCGATGGCGGCGAGGACGGACCGTCGATCGATGCCGACTGGGGCGAGCCGGGCCTGACGCCCTCGGAGCGCGTGTTCGGCTGGTCGAGCTTCGAGGTGCTCGCGTTCGTGACCGGAAATCCCGACAAGCCAGTGAACGCGATTCCGCCGCGTGCCAAGGCGCACTGCCAGCTGCGCTACGTGGTCGGCATCGATCCGGCCGACATCCTGCCGGCGTTGCGCCGCCACCTCGATCGAGAAGGCTTTGGCGCGGTCAAGCTCGAGGCCGCGCGCGAAGGCTTTTTCGCTGCGACGCGACTCGATCCGGAGCACCCGTGGGTGCAGTGGGCGGCGGCATCGCTCGAGCGTACCTCGGGCAAGAAGCCCGCCATCCTGCCCAACCTCGGCGGCTCGCTGCCGAATGAGGTGTTCGCCCATACGCTCGGACTGCCGACAGTGTGGATCCCACACTCCTACGCTGCGTGCTCGCAGCATGCACCGAATGAGCACCTGCTGGCGCCGGTGGCGCGCGACGCCCTGCGGCTGATGACCGGCCTGTTCTGGGATCTGGGCGAGGCGAAGGACCTGCCGCGCGCGGCTTAGGCGGGGCGATGCCGCGAGCACTTCATGCCATGCGCTTTCCTCCGCGTTCGCGCCACAGCAGGTACAGGCCACTCCCAACCACCACCGCGCCGCCGAGCACGACTTCGGCATCGGGCACGTCGCCGAACACCAGATAGCCGAACAGCACCATGTACAGGATCTGCTGGTAAAGGAACGGCCCAAGCACCGAGGCGGGGGCGTAGCGGTGCGCCACCGCGAGCAGATAGTGGCCGATGCCGCCCGAGACGCCGATCAGGATCGCCACGCTCCACTCGAGCAGCGTCGCGGGCGTCTGCCAGACCGCAAGCGCGAACGGCGTGATGATCACCGCGGCGCCGAGCGCCGAGATGAACTGCGTGGCTTCCGGCGGATCGTAGGCCGCGAGGTGCCTCGTGGCGAGATTGAACAGCGCGTAGAGCAGCGCATTGATCAGCGAAAGGATCAGCGCCGGGTGAAAACCCTGCGTGCCGGGGCGGATGATCGCCAGCACGCCGATAAAGCCGACCAGGATCGCGATCCAGCGGCGCGCATCGAGCCGCTCGCCGAGGATCGGCACGCTCATCAGTGCGATCAGGATCGGCACGGAGAACTGGATCGAGCCGGTCTCGGCGAGCTGCAGGTACTGCAGCGCCCAGAAATTGAGCCCGGTCATCACCGGCAGCATCAGCGCGCGCACCAGCTGCAGCCCCCAGTGCTTCGAGCGCACGAGCATCAAACCGTGCTTCGGCGCGAGCAGCGCGCCGGTGAAGACCACGTGGGACACGAAGCGCAGCCACACAACCTGCATCACCGGCAACGTCACCACGAGCCACTTCGCGCCGGTGTCGAGCAGCGCGAAGCACAGGAACGTGATCGAGACGATGCCGATGCCGACGAGGCGGTTGCGGGGACTGTCGGCGTGGAGCAAGGTACGGGGTGCTTTTGCCGATCAGCCTGAATACGGCTGAAGCTCGAGCGCGTGCTCCGGACAGACCTCGATGCATCGGCGACAGGCGTGGCAATCTGCGCCGCGCAGCACATACGCCTGATGGCCGCCATGCGCCCAGGCCTTGAGCCGCCCGCGCCACGATAGCGACGCGCGTTCCGCGTCGCTCAGCTTGCGGATCCCGAATACGTCGAAGGGGCAGACGCGTACGCAGTCGGCGCTCCCTTCGCAGCGGTTGCGATCGACGACGGGCGCAACCTTCGCGGGAACGTCGCGACAGTCCGCAATGGATCGGGTTTCAGGCATGGGACTGGCGCCGCCCGCGGGAGAGGGCGGCACTCGGGCGCGCGCCTAGCCCTTGACGAACAGGAACAGCCCGGCGATGAAGCTCGCGGCGCCGCCGATGTAGCGCATCATCACCGCATCGGAGGCCGAGCCGGAGATCGCCTGCGAGAGCTGCGAGCCGATCGAGCCCGACATCTGGTAGCCCCAGTACGCGAGGCCGGCGCCGGCCACCATCAGGACGATTCCGATCACTTTCATCAGCGCGCTCGATTCGTTGGCCATGGGAATGTTCCAGATGCGGGCAGTTTAGCGGTTTGCACGCCGCGTCCAAGTGGCAGAAGTCTCAGTGCTCGAGCGCGCGGATCACCGCGCGCGTGACGGCCGCGGTGTCGTGCGGCCCGCCCAGATCGGGCGTGAAGATCTGCTCGCCGGTGGTCGCTTCGATCGCCTTCATCAGCGCCGCCGCCGCCTTCGGCTCCCCGAGGTGCTCGAGCATCATCGAGGCGGTCCAGAACGTGGCAATCGGGTTGGCAACGCCCTTGCCGGTAATATCGAACGCGGAGCCGTGGATCGGCTCGAACATCGACGGAAACTTGCGCTCCGGGTTCAGGTTCGCGGTCGGCGCGATGCCCAGGGAACCCGAGAGCGCCGCGGCCAGGTCCGAAAGGATGTCGGCGTGCAGGTTGGTCGCGACGATGGTGTCGAGCGAGCCGGGCTTGAGCGTCATGCGCGTGGTGACCGCGTCGACCAGCATGCGGTCCCACTTCACCTCCGGGTAAGCCTTGGCCACCTCGAAGAAGATCTCGTCCCACATCACCATGCCGTGGCGCTGCGCATTCGACTTGGTGACCAGCGTCAAGAGCTTGCGCGGACGCTTGCGTGCCAGCTCGAACGCGAAGCGATGGATGCGCTCCACGCCGCTGCGAGTGAACACCGAGGTCTCGGTCGCCACTTCGTCCGGCAGCCCCTTGTGCACGCGCCCGCCCGAGCCGGAGTACTCCCCTTCGGAGTTCTCCCGGATGATCACCCAGTCGATCTCGTGGCCCTTCTTGAGCGGGCTGTCGACGCCGGGCAGCACGCGCGCCGGGCGCACGTTGGCGTACTGGTCGAAGCCCTGGCAGATCGGCAGGCGCAGGCCCCAGAGCGAGATGTGGTCGGGCACGTCGGGCGCACCGACCGCGCCGAAGAAGATGGCATCGAACTGCTTGAGCTGCTCGAGCGCATCCTCCGGCATGTAGGCGCCGGATTGCAGGTAGCGCGCCGAGCCCCAGCCAAAGCGCGTGAACTCGATCCCGAAGCCTTCCTTCGTGGCGAGCGCATCGAGCACTTTCTCGCCTTCGGCGATCACCTCGATGCCGATACCGTCGCCGGGAATCGAGGCGATGCGGTAGGTTTTCACGCGGCCTGCTTCTTCTTGCTTTGGCCACGCACGGCATCCGCCACCGCGGCGCCGACGTCCATCGTGCTCGCCTTGCCTTTCATGTCGGGGGTATGCGGTCCCTGCACGATGACCTGCTCGATGGCGCGCACGACGTCTGCGGCGGCTTGCGGATAGCCGAGGTGCTCGAGCATCAGCGCCCCCGACCAGATCTGCGCGATCGGGTTGCAGATCTTCTTGCCGGCGATGTCGGGCGCCGAGCCGTGCACCGGCTCGAAGATCGACGGCGCTGTTTTTTCGGGATTGATGTTGCCCGAGGGCGCAATGCCGATCGTGCCCGCCGTGGCCGGGCCGAGGTCCGAAAGAATGTCGCCAAACAGGTTGGAGGCGACGATGACATCGAAGCGCTCCGGGTTGAGCACCATCTGGATCGAGAGGCCGTCGACGTGGTACTGGTCGGCCTTCACGTCGGGGTATTGCTTCTTCATCAGCGCGAAGCGCTCGTCCCAGTACGGCATGGTGATCGAGATGCCGTTTGACTTGGTGCACGAGGTGACGTGCTGCTTTCGTTTTTTCGCCAGCTCGAAGCCGTACTTCATGATGCGATCGACGCCCTTGCGCGAGAACACCGCCTGCTGCGTCACCACCTCGCGCTCGGTGCCCTCGAACATGCGCCCGCCGACGTTGCCGTACTCGCCTTCGGTGTTCTCGCGCACCACGACGTAGTCGAGATCGCCCGGCTTGCGGCCGGCGAGCGGGCAGGGCAGCCCTTCGAACAGGCGCACGGGGCGCAGGTTCACGTAAAGGTCGAACCAGCGCCGGAAGTTGATCAGCAGGCCCCAGGCCGAGATGTGATCGGCCACGATCGCCGGATTGCCCACGGCGCCGAAGAAGATGGCGTCGAACTTGCGCAGGATCTCGGGTGCGTCGTCCGGGCACATCTTGCCGTGCTGCTTGTACCAGTCGCAGCTCCACGGAAATTCCTGCCACTCGAAGGCGATGCCATGCTTCGCGCCCACCGCCTCGAGCACGCGCACGCCTTCGGGAACCGTCTCGCGGCCGATGCCGTCGCCGGGAATCACTGCGACTCGATGCTTTGCCATGGCGGAGCTCCTTCGGGGGAAGGCGGGGATTTTAGCCGACGTGCCCGCGCCCAAGCCAGTAAAATGGCTCCCTTTTCTGCAGGTGCCGCAGTGCGTTTCGCAGCCTTCGAGACTTCGACCGAGTGGTGCTCGGTGGCGCTGTGGCACGACGGCGAGATCGCCGCGATCGAGCGCCGCGCCGAGAACCGGCACGGCGAGCTCGCGCTGCCGATGCTCGAGCGGCTGCTGACGAGCGCAGGCATCGGGCCCGAAGCGCTCGATGCGGTCGCGTTCGGTGCTGGACCGGGCGCCTTCACCGGGCTGCGCATCGCGTGCGGCCTTGCGCAGGGCCTCGCGCTTGCGCGCGCCCTGCCGGTGATCGGCGTCTCGACGCTCGAGGCGCTTGCGGAAGAATCCGGCGCGATGCGCGTGATCTCGTGCCTCGATGCACGCATGCACGAAGTGTATTATTCGGCGTACGAGCGCCACGGCGCGCGCTGGCGGGAAGTGATTTCGGCGACCTGCCTTGCGCCGGCCGCGGTGGAGCGTCCGAGCGGTCGAAACTGGGTCGGCTGCGGCAACGGTTTTGCCGTGTACCGCGAGGCGTTGCGCGAGGCGCTCGGCGATGCGCTCATGACTGTGCAACCGGAAACGTACCCGAGCGCGACCGCCGTGGCGCGGCTCGCGGCGCCGAAGCTCGCCGCCGGGGGCGGCGCCGATGCGGCGCTGGCCCAGCCGATTTACGTGCGCGACAAGGTTGCGCTGACGATCGAAGAACGCCTGCGTCGATGAGCGCCGTACTCAAGGAAATCCCCGAGCTGCACCCGATGCGCGAGAGCGACCTCGCCGAGGTGGTCGCGATCGAGCGCGTGATTTACGACCATCCGTGGACGCACGGCAACTTTGCCGACTCGCTGCGCGCAGGCTACCAGTGCTGGGTGTCGCGGTTCGACGCCGAGCTGATCGGCTATTTCGTGCTGATGGTGGCGGTGGGCGAAGCGCACCTGCTCAACCTTTCGGTCGCGGCGTCGCAACAGCGCCGCGGCTACGGCCGCGCGCTTCTCGCCGAGGCGATGCGCATCGCGCGCACGCTCGGCGGTCGCCACATCTTTCTCGAAGTGCGCCCGAGCAACGACGGCGCGCAGCGGCTCTATCAACGCGAGGGGTTTCGACGCGTCGCCGTGCGGCGCGGCTACTACCCGTCGCACGCGGGACGCGAGGACGCGATCGTCCTGTCGCGCGAGCTATGAGCGAGCGGCGCAGCGCGATTCTCGCCGAGATGGGCCTGGCGCCAATATGGCGTGCCCAAGAGTGCGCGGGGCGCGAGCGCGCCGCGGCTGCGGGGCAAGCGCCGGGCCAGGCGGAAAAGCCCGCGCCGGCCGAGTCGCCCGACGAACCGGTCGCGCGCACATTGTCCAAGGCGTCCGCCGTGCCCGAGGGCGCGACGCCGGCCGTGGCGCGCGAAGCGCGCATTCTGAAGATGGATTGGCGCGAGCTGAAACTTGCGGTGCCCGCGTGCACCGCGTGCGCGCTGCACAAGACCCGCACCCAGACGGTGTTCGGCGTCGGCGACGAGAACGCCGACTGGCTGCTGGTGGGCGAGGCGCCGGGCGCCGAAGAAGACCGGCTCGGCGAGCCCTTCGTCGGGCAAGCGGGCAGGCTGCTCGACCACATGCTGGCGGCGCTCGATCTGCAGCGCGGCCGCAACGTGTACATCGCCAACGTGCTCAAGTGCCGCCCGCCGGCAAATCGCAATCCGGCGCCGGAAGAAGTCGCGCCGTGCGCGCCGCACCTGCTGCGCCAGATCGAGCTCATCAAACCGAAGCTGATCGTGGCGATGGGACGCTTCGCGGTGCAGACGCTGCTCAACACCGAGGCTTCGATCTCGAGTCTGCGCGGGCGCGTGCACCGCTACGCCGGGGTGCCACTTGTCGTTACCTATCACCCGGCGTATCTGCTGCGCAGCCTGCCGGAAAAGGCCAAGGCCTGGGAAGACCTGGTGTTCGCGAAGAAAACGATCGCGGGCGCGTGATCAGCCTTGCCAGGCGTGCTTCATGACGTCCAGGCGCAAGGTCTGCGAGTACCGAGTCTCGGGCGCCTCGATATGCAGCGTCACGACGCGCGAGCCGGGCGCATCGAACGTCAGCGCTGCGCTATAGGTGCCGGGGCGTTCGACGCGGCTCGAGGCGAGCGTCTCGCCGCGCTCGTCGAGCAGCGCGCAGCGCGCCTCGCCGCGGCCTTCGAGCAGCGCCTGAACCTGGAATGCCTCACCGACCACGCGCCGGTAGGCCTGGGGATCGCGATTGGCATTGAATTGCAGGCCGTTCACCCGAACAAGGCGCACCAAGGGCTTTGCCATAGAATCCGCTTCAATATTAGGCTTTTCTAATACGCCAGCATGCTAGCAGAAGAATACGCGCGCGTGGATGCCGAGCTGTCGCGATGGGAGGCACGCCTCCGTGCAGAGGAACCGCTCGAGCTCGAGCCGGCGCTCGAGGCAGCGAGCTCGGCCGCGCTGGCGCTGATCCGCGCCACCATTGCGGCCGAACGCGGCAAGGCGGTGCCCGCCGAGCACGCCGGCGTGCTCGATGCCTTCAAGGTCCTCGTCAAGGGCGATCCGACCTGGAACGCGATCCGCGACAACCTGCGCGAGCTGGTCTATTACCGCAACTGCCTGACCGAGAACCGGCGCGACGCCCTTCCCGCAGTGCCCGAGCGCATGGCGATCCGCACCGCGCGTCACGTCTATCTGTACATGAAGACGCGCTGCCAGCGCGAAGGATGGCTTTGAGCGCGCTCGCCGCCGGCGCGGCAACGCGGCGCGGCACCGAGGCGTATACGCAGCGCTTCGGTGAGCACTGCGGCGCGGGGCACTTCAGCGATTTCCTGAATCTGCACCTGAAGCTGTCCTCGATCGGCCTGGGCACCTTTCCCGGCGCGGCAAGCGACGAGGTGGACGCGCAGTGCGCCGAGATCGTCGAGCACGCGCTGCTTGGCGGCATCAACGTGATCGACACCGCAGTGCATTATCGCTACGGGCGCGCGCTCGCCGCGGTGCGCGCAGGGATGGAGCGTGCACGCGCTGCCGGAGTTTCGCGCGAGCAGGTGTTCGTGGCGGTCAAGGGCGGCTTCCTCGCCTTTGAGCAAGGTCCGCCGCAGGACCCGGAGTCCTGGTTCGACGCCCACATCGCGGCGCGCGGGCTCGGCACGCGCGCTGACCTCGTCGGCCTCAACCTGCTTTCGCCCGCTTATGTCGCCGGGCAGATCGACCATGCGCGCGAGGCGCTCGGCCTGCAGACGCTCGACGCGTTCATCGTCGATCAACCAGAGGTGCACATCGCGGCGCGCGGCAAGGAGCTCGTCAACCGGCGCCTGGCGCAGGTGTTCGCGGTGCTCGAGCAAGCCGTCAAGGACAAGCGCATCGGCTGCTATGGCATCGCGACCTTCGAGGGCATGCGCGCCGAGACCGACGCCGAGGTGTTCCAGTCGATCACTTCGATGCTCGGCCTGGCGGAGGGCGCCGCGCGCCGGGTGCGCGGCGAGGGCAGTGCGCGGCCGGGCTTCCGCGTTATTCAGTTGCCGTTCAACCCGGCCATGACCGAGGGCTTCACGCGCTTCTCGCAGGCCACGGGGCAGGGCAACGTCGCCTCGACGCTGCAGGCGGCGCACCAGCTGCACGTCTACGCGATGGCGAGTCACGTGCTCGGCAAGGGCCAGTTCGCGACCGCAGACCCGCTCGCCGAGGGCGTGCCGGGTTTCGCCAACCCCGCGCAGCGCGCGATTCAGTTTGCGCGCTCGACGCCGGGCCTGGGCACCTCGCTCGTGGGGGTGAGCTCGCCACAGCATCTTGAGGACCTGTTCGCGGTGGCGCGCGCGGCGCCGATGGCGCGCGCCGATTACCTCAGGCTTTACCGCAAGGCGGAGTAGGGAGCGCGGCTCGGCCCGACCCGCTACGCGCCCGGCGCCCGCTTTGCGCCAGCATGCGCATGATGATGCGGATCCTCGGCCTTGGCGAAAGCGAGCAGACGCGCCACCTCTCGCCGATGGACGCGCCGGTTGTGCCGGAACCAGAGCCACACCACGGTCATGGTGCCGGCGACGAACAGGCCGAAGATCGTGATCACGGTATAGATCGAGAAATCCAGCGCGAGCAGCAGCGAATACAGCGCGATCATCAGCAGGATCGAGATGTTCTCGTTGAAGTTCTGCACCGCGATCGAGCGCCCGGCACCGACCAGGTGGTGGCCGCGGTGCTGCAGCAGCGCGTTCATCGGCACCACGAAGAAGCCCGCCATGAAGCCGATCGCCACCAATAGCGGCACCGCGACCCATACGTCGCGCGCCAGGTTCATCAGGATCACGAACAGCCCCATGCCGATGCCCAGTGGAATGACCTTGACCGCCCGGTTAAGGCCGATGCGCATCGAGGCAACCACGGCGCCGATCGCGATGCCTACCGCAGTCACCCCTTGCAGAATGGCCGCCTTGGACAGGCCGAATCCGAGCGCGACACGCGCCCACTCGAGCACGATGAATTGCAGCGTCGCGCCGGCCCCCCAGAACAGCGTCGTCACGGCGAGCGAAATCTGGCCGAGCTTGTCGCGCCAGAGCATCGCCACGCAGTGCGCGAAGTCCTTCATCGTGTCCCACGGATGCGCCGGCAGCGGCTTCATGCGCACGCCGGTCCTGGGCACGTAGAGGTTGAAGAACGCCGCAGCGACGTAGACTGCGACGATCACCGCGATCGCCGCCTCCGGCGGCGTGTCGATGCCGGTGTCGAAATGCGGCAGGTCGTACCCGAGCAGGTAGGCGGATACCCGGTTGCTGATCAGCACGCCGCCGAGCACTGTGCCGAGAATGATCGAGGCGACGGTGAGGCC
>JBFKUL010000100.1:0-9629 GCA_041635755.1 Burkholderiales bacterium
CCCTCGGCGCCGGCGAGGAACTCGGCCGCCACCGTCTCGAAGGGCTGCTGCGCGATCTCGGCGCGCGCGTTGAGCCGCACCATGTCGTCGGCACGGATGCGGTTCTCGAGCCGCGCGATAGCGGCGAACGCGCGCGGGAAGCGCTGCGGCGCCTCGGCACGGTAGAGCAGCAGTGCGTCGTAGGCGGGAAAGAACCCTCGGTCATCGACCAGCACGGCGATTGCGTAGCGCTCGATCTTGGCGTCAGTCGAATAAAGATCCATCGCGTCGATCTCGCCCGCAGCGAGCGCTTCATAGGCAATGCCATGATCCAGTCCGCGCGGTGACTGCGGCAGGGCGTAGGCGGCACTGAGCCCGGGCCAGCCGTCGCGCCGCCCAAGGAATTCGTGCGACAAGCCGAGCCTGAGGTGCGGATGGCGCGCAAGCTCCGAAAGCGAACGCACCCCGAGCCGCTCGGCCTGCCGGCGCGGCATGCCGATGGCATAGGTGTTGTTGAAGCCGAGCGGCGTACCGGCGCGAAGACCGAGCGGCGCGAGGCGCTCGTTCAGCGCGTCCAGCCCGAGCACCGCGTCGACCTTGAGAATCTCCCGCGCGATGGTGCCGCTGTACTCCGGATAGACATCGATTGAGCCGTTCTTCAACGCTTCGTAGAGGATCGCGGTATTGCCGAGCCCCGGCCGGTGCTCGGCACGCGCGCCGCCGGCCCGCGCCGCCTGCGCGAGGATCTCGCCCAGGATGTAGGACTCGGTGAATCGCTTGGAGCCCACGCGCAGGGCATCCTGCGCGAGCGCATTGCAGGCGAGGAGCGCAAGGAACACGCCCATTAGAAAACGCGGTCTCATGCCGCGCGCCCCATGGCCGCGCCCTCGCCACCCAGGAATTGCAGCCGCGCGAGGCTTGCATACAGTCCGCCCTGGCGCAGCAACTCGGCGTGCGTGCCCTGCGCGACGATCGCTCCGCGTTCGAGCACCACGATGCGATCCGCGTGCTGCACCGTCGCCAGACGGTGCGCGATCACGAGCGAGGTCCGGCCCTGCTCGAGCGCCTCGAGCGCCATCTGCACCATGCGCTCGCTCGCGGCGTCGAGCGAGCTGGTGGCTTCGTCGAGCAGCAGGATGGGACGATCGGCCACCAGTGCGCGCGCGATCGAAAGGCGCTGGCGTTGTCCGCCGGAAAGCGTTACCCCGCGCTCGCCAAGCGGCGTATCGTAGCGTTGCGGCAATCGTTCGATGAACTCCAGCGCATACGCCTGCTTGCAGGCGCGCTCCACCTCGGCGAGGCTCGCCTCGGGCCGGCCGTAGCGTACGTTGTCGAGCACGCTCGCTGCGAAAATCACGGGCTCCTGCGGCACCACGGCCATCAGCCGACGCAGCGCGCGCGGCTCCCACTCGCGCACATCGACGCCGTCAATGCGTACAGCACCCTGCTGAGGGTCATAGAAGCGCAGCAGCAGCGCCAGCGCGGTCGACTTTCCGGCGCCGGAGGGACCGACCAGCGCCACGCGCTCGCCGCGCGCCACGCGCAGCGAGAAGCCTGCGAGCGCCGGGTGATCCGGGCGCGCCGGGTAACTGAACGTTATCGCGTCGAACTCCAGCGCGCCGCCAACCTCGCGCGGCGCCGGAAGCGGCGTGGCCGGTGACGCGATGCCCGAGTGCACCTCGAGCAGCTCCATCAGCCGCTCTGTTGCACCAGCAGCGCGCTGCAGTTCGCCCCAGACTTCGGAGACCGTGCCCGCACCGCCCGCCACCACCGCAGCGTAGAAGATGAACGCGGAAAGCTCACCCGCGCTGAGCCGGCCGACAAGCACGTCATGACCGCCGATCCAGAGAATGACGCCGACCGCGCAGAATCCGATCAGCATCACCAGCGCGATCAGCACGGCCTTCTGGTGGATGCGCGTCACGCCGGAGCGGTACGCCGCCTCGGCGTGGCGCGCGAAGTTGGCGCGATCGACGTCCTCGTGCGCGTAGGCCTGTACGGTGCGAATCTCGTGCACCGCTTCATCGACGTACGCCGAGACATCGGCGACGCGATCCTGATTGTCGCGCGACAGGCGGCGCACGCGCCGCCCGAGCAGCAGGATCGGCACCAGCGTCGCCGGAATGCCCACCAGCACCAGCGCTGCGAGCTTCCAGCTCACCACGAACAGCATGATCACGGCGCCGACCATCATCATCAGGTTGCGGATGAACATCGACAGGCCGAAGCCGATCACCTGCTGCAGGATGGTTGTGTCGGCGGTCAGCCGCGAGATCACCTCGCCGGTGCGGGTCGACTCGAAAAATGCCGGGTCGAGACCGAGGATGTGATCGAACACCGCTCGGCGCAGATCGGTGACGACGCGCTCGCCGGTGGTCATCATCAAATAGAAACGCAGATAAGTCGCGGCCGCGAGCACCACAGCGATGGCAATCATCGCGGCAAGCGCGGCATCGAGCAGGCGCGGGTCGCCGCTGCCGAAGCCGTTGTCGACCACGTGGCGCAATCCCTGGCCGAGCGCGAGCACGCTGCCCGCGGCCACCGTGAGCGCCACCATCGCCAGCGCGATGCGCAGGCGGTACGGTGCGAGAAAGCCGAGCAGGCGCGCGAAATGCGCCTTCGGCGGATCGACGTTCAGCCCCACGGCTCAACTATATAACGTGCGATCGGCCGGGCACGCGGTACGGCGCGCTGGCAGCGCCTAGCGGATCGAAGCGCCCTGCGCGAGGCCCTGAGCCGCCCTCGGGGCCAGCACCCCATCGGATCGACCCTTTGCATCGGCGATCGCGGCGCGGGGAATGCACGGGGGTAATCGCGTCCCTTCCGTGCAGCAGACAGGTGCGTCAGCGGCCGTAGAACCGGTAGTTGTTCTTCCCCAGCTGCTTAGCGCGATACATCGCTGCATCAGCATTGCGCAGCATCGTATCGCCGTCGCTCGCGTCGGACGGGAACACCGAGACACCGATGCTCGCGCTGATGCGGAACGCGCGGCCATCGACCAGGAACTCGGGCTCCAGAGCACGCAGGATCTTTTCGGCCACCACCTGGCTATCCGCCTCGAGCTTCAGGTCCGGCAGCACCACCACGAACTCGTCGCCGCCCTGGCGCGCGAGCGTGTCCGACTTGCGCACGCAGCGGGCGAGCCGTTGCGCGGTCTCGCGCAGCACGGCGTCGCCGGCGCGATGGCCGAGCGTATCGTTCACCTGCTTGAACTCGTCCAGATCGATCAGCATCGCGGCGACCTTCGCGTCGCGGCGCTGTGCCAGATAGACCGCCTGCTTGAGCCGGTCATCGAGCAGGCGCCGGTTGGGCAGCCCGGTGAGCGTGTCGTGATAGGCGAGGAAGCGCGCCTCCTCCTCCTGACGCTTGCGCTCGGTGACGTCCTGCGAGACGCCGATCATCCTCGTTGCGGCGTCGACGACCTTGCCGCGCGCGACAACCCAGCGAACCTGGCCGTCGGTGCGCACGATGCGAAACTCGCACGCATAGGGTTCGCCGCTCGCCAGGGCTCGACGTCCCGTGTCCAGATAGCGCTCGCGGTCTTCGGGGTGCACCAGATCGCGGAAGTCGCCGTAACCGCGCCCCTGCGGGGCCGGGCCCACCAGTGGCTCCGGGTTTACGCTCCAGGTGAGCGTGTCGCGCGCCACGTCCCACTCCCACGAATAGAGGCTTGCCGCGTCGATGGCCAGGCGCAGCCTCTCGCCGCCCTCAAGCAGGGCCGCGGCGGCGCGCTTGCGCTCGGTAATGTCGTGCGCGGTGCCGGTCGCACCGATGATCGCACCGCGCGCGTCGCGCAGCGGCACCGCATTGACCACAAGATCGACCGCGCGGCCGTCCACGCGCAGGTGACGGGTTTCGTGGTTGAACACCGAATCGCCCCCCAGCACGCGCGCGAACAGCGCGGCATCGCGCTCGAGCGCATCCGGCGCGGTGCATTCAGCCACCGGCTTGCCCAGGAGCAGCGTAGCTTCGCAGCCGTAGATGCGTCGGACCGCGGAGGCGTTCAGATACGCCCAGCGTCGCTCGTGGTCGACCGACCAGATCAGATCATTCGAGGTCTCCACCAGATTGCGGTACGTCTCCTCGCTCGTGCGCAGCGCCGTCTCGGCCGCCCGGCGCTCGCCGATGTCCGTGAACGTAACGATTACCGAATCGCCCGGCGCGTGCGGATTGAGCGCGCGGCGCTGCAGCCGGCACCAGAGCTCGGCGCCGTCGCGCCGCGCCAGCACCGCGTCGCCCTCCACAATCGCGCCGCCCCCCAGCTGCTCGTTCGCCCTGCTTGCCTCGGCGAATGCCTCGTCGGACGCGTAAAGCACGCGCGCGGAGCGGCCCGACAGTTCGCCCGGGCCGTGACCGAGCATGCGCTCGAGCCTGGCGTTGCAGCGCACGATGACACCGCGCTCGACGAACGCGACACCCACGGGCAGCGTGTCGAGCACCAGATCTTTTTCCGCCAGTACGTCGAGATAGGCGTCTTGCGCCCGCTTCAGGTCCGTCACGTCGAGCACCACGCCGACCGCTCCGCCCATGCGCGTGCGCACCGTCTTGCCAAGCTTCCAGCGCCCATCGCGCGTGCGGTACTCCTGCGGCACGCCCGGGGCCTGCTTGTGATACTGGATGCGCTGCTCGATCCATTCCTCGCGCCGATGCTCGAACGCCGCGGGCACCTGCATCACATCGAACGCGTTGGCGGCGACGACCGCGTAGCCTACGCCCGGCAGCTCGGCGGCGCTGCGGCCGCCACCGAACAGCCGCGCATAGGCGTCGTTGCAGACCACCAGGCGCTCCTGATCGTCCCAGATTGCAAGGCCGTCGGGAAAGCTCTCGATGGCATCGCGCAGCTGCGCGCCGCTGTAGGCAAGGCGCTCGGCGAGCACCTCGTTCTCCTGTCGGGTGCGCAGCGCATCGATCAAGCCGCGGTTCAGGTCGTGGAACACGCGATACAGCAGAATGGCGAACAGCGGCACGATGAACGCCAGCAGCCGATAGACGAACTCCGGCTGGACCGCGAGCTGAACGGTCATCGCGGCGAGCGGCAGCACGCCGAAGCCGACAAACGCGCGCGTGCTGGGCGCGTAGAGCCCTGCCGCGCTGATCATCGTTCCGCCGACCAGGAACAGCACGATCATCTGTCGCGGCGGGTCGACGTGCGCAAAGAACACCGCCGCGGCAAAGGCCCATAC
Source organism: Burkholderiales bacterium (assembly GCA_041635755.1). Lineage (GTDB taxonomy): Bacteria > Pseudomonadota > Gammaproteobacteria > Burkholderiales > SG8-39 > JBFKUL01. Next base: position 5,163 of record JBFKUL010000100.1, read on the forward strand.
CGCCCCGGTCGCGAAGGTGCCGATCGCGTAGCGCGATTCCCACGCCAGCGGCGCTAGCGCCTCGGGAGCGCGCTGGTAGCGCCGATACAGCACGACGCGCGCGATGGTCACGACGGTCGCCGCCGCGAACCACGCCAGCAGCACCTGCCAGGTGAATGGACCCCAGAGCGCCGCCAGCAGCACGCCCGCGGCGATCAGCTTGGCCGGATAGCTCGGGCGCGAAACATTGAACAGGGCCCTGATGCGCGAGCGCTCCAGGCGGGCCTCGTCCACGTCAAGGATTTCGCTAAATGATTGCTCGGTGGTCATGCAATCGCCTGCGGCGAGGGTCCGGGTGCGTCGCGCAGCTTAGCTGCTCTTCAGCGGGAACGTTCGGCAAAGCGGCACGCCAGAGACCATTCCTTGCATTTCAGAGAACGGGCAGGCTCTCGGCATGAGCGCCCGGACGCCACCCGATTCAACGCTCGAGCAGCGCCTCGAGCACGGCGCACCACGCCGAGCCGAGGTTCTCGAGGCTGTAGCCGCCACCGCCGAAGGCCATCAGTCGCCCGCCGGCATGGCGTTCGGCAAGCGCAACCATGCGGCGTGCCGCGTGCAGGTGCGCCGCCGGCGTCAGGCGCAGGTCCGCCAGCGGATCGCCCGCCAAGCCATCGGCGCCGCACTGCAGGATGAAGAATTCGGGCGCAAAGGCGTCGAGGAACCGCTCGGCCTGCGACCAGGCGAGCATGAAATCGGCGTCGCCCGCGCCGGGCTTGAGCGGCAGGTTGAGCTTGGTGCCCTGCGCCGCGCCCTGCCCGGTCTCATGCGCGAACCCGGTGCCCGGGTAGAGAAAGCGGCCGTCCTCGTGGATGTCGACCACGAACAGCTCCGGGTCCTGCTCGAACTCGTAGAACACTCCGTCGCCGTGGTGCACGTCGATGTCGACATAGCCGATGCGACGGATTCCGTGCTCGCTCCGCAGCGTCTCGATGAGCACGCCCAGATCATTGAACACACAGAACCCCGCGGCAGCCCTGCGCCGGGCATGATGCAGTCCGCCAATCGGCTGAAAGGTGCGCAGCGCCTCGCCGGCCGCAACGCGCCGCGCACCCTCGAGCGCCGCGCCGACCAGATGCGCCGAGACGTCGAAGCAGCCTGGAAACGCCGGCGTGTCGCCGTAGTCGAGGTAGCCCGTACCGGTCTGCGAAGCAGCAATCACCTGGTCGACGTAGTCGGGACCGTGAAAGCGTTCGATCGCGGCTCGCCCGGCCGGCGAAGACGGTGCGAGCTGCACTCTGCGGTCAAGTCCGCGCGCACGGGCGGCGCGCCAGAACGCGCCCTGGCGATCGATCGACAGAGGATGGCCCTCGGGAAACCCGTAGTGGCCGAGCTGCTCGCTCAGAAACAGATGCGTCGCCACGACGCGGCCGCGGCAGCGGCCGCTCAGCGAGCCCCGACGACGCGCTCGACCTCGACCAGGCAGTCGTAGTAGGTCGCGGCGCCGCCGAAGTCGGCGACGCGCTGCGAGGTGAGGTCGTTCGCGTTGCGGCCGTCGGGTGCGAATTTCTTCCACCAGACCGAAGGTGCGACCACCACGCCCGGGCGCGGCAGATCGTTGACGCGCGCGCGCAGCGTCAGGCTTCCGCGGTCGTTGAATACGCGCACCGAGTCGCCATCGTGGATGCCGCGCGCCGTGGCGTCCGACGAATGGAGGTCAAGATACGGCTCGCCCTCGATGTCGCGGAAACGCTTCAGGTTGGCAAAGCTCGAATTCAGAAAGTTGCGCACCGGCGGCGACAGGAAGCTCAGCGGGTAGCGGCGGGCGAGTTCCGGCGCGCTCTCGTTCGACTCGGCAGGCGGGTTGTAGCGCGGCAACGGGTCCTGGCCGAGACGCTCGAGCCAGGCGCTGCGGAACTCGCACTTGCCTGAGGGCGTGTAGAACCCGCCCTCGGCAAACGGCGCGAAGCGCTCGGGCACGTTGAGACGCTGCCACCCCTGCTGCTTCGCTTCGTCCCAGTCGACGCCGCGCATCCGATCGTTCGTCGAGGCGAGCGCCTGCCGACACAGCGCCTCGTCCGTGTCGCCAAAGCACGGCTCGGCGAAGCCCATGCGCGCCGCGAGTCGCCGAAACACCTCCGAGTTCGGCAGCGACTCGCCGACCGGCGGGATCGCCGGATTGTTGGCGACCACGTAGAGGTGGCCGTAGGACTTGTGCACGTCATGGTGCTCGAGCTGCGTGGTGGCCGGCAGCACGATGTCGGCATAGTCGGCCGTGTCGGTCATGAACGAATCCATCACCACCGTGAACAGATCCTCGCGCGAGAAGCCCTCGATCACCTTGACCGAGTCGGGGCACACCGCAACAGGGTTGTTGTTGTAGACGATGGTTGCGCGCACCGGCGGCGTCGCGGCGGTGAGCGCGTCGCCGAGCGCCGCGTGATTGATGACGCGGGGCCGACGCTCGCCGAGCAGATCCGCCCGCTCAAGCGCCGCGTGATCGAAGCTGTAGAAATCGGCGGTTGTCAGCACGACGCCGCCCGCCGGGTCGCGCCACGCCCCGACCAGCGCAGGCAGGCAGGCGATATTACGTGCCGCCATGCCGCCGCCGGCATGACGCTGCATGCCGTAGTTGAGCCGGATCGCCGCCGGACGGATCGCGGCGTAGTCGCGCGCAAGCTGCACCACCTCTTCGACCTTGAGTCCGCAGGTGCGCGCCGCCCACTGCGGCGTGTACTGCTTGACCCGTTCGGCGAGCTCGTCGAAGCCCAGGGTATAGCGTGCGACGTAGTCGCGGTCGATCAGGCCCTCGGCGATCAGCACGTGCATCATGCCGAGCGCGAGTGCACCGTCGGTGCCGGGCAGCAGCGCGACATGCTGCGTGCACTTCTCGGCGGTCAGGCTGCGGTAGGGGTCGATGGCCACGATTTTCGCGCCGCGGCGCTTTGCCTCCTGCACACGCGACCAAAGGTGCAGGTTCGAGACGATCGGATTCGAGCCCCAGATGAGAATCAGCTTCGCCTCGGCGAAGCGCTCCGGATCCATGCCGACGGACCCGCCAAGGGTCGCCTTGACGCCAAACTTGCCCGCGGTCGAGCACAGCGTGCGATCGAGCAGCGAGGCGCCGAGACGATGGAAGAATCGCCGGTCCATCGAGCTGTACTGCACCATACCCATGGTGCCGGCATAGCTGCATGGCAGGATCGTCTCGGGCCCCTCGCTCGAGGCCGCCAGCGCCTTGAGACGCGCCGCGATCTCGTCGAGCGCTTCGTCCCAGCTGATGCGTCGGAACTCGCCGCTGCCCTTGCGGCCGACGCGGCGCAGCGGGTGCATCAGACGGTCCGGCGCATAGGTACGCTCGAGGTAGTGCGCGACCTTGGTGCACAGCGTTCCCTCGGTAAACGGCATCGAGGGATCGCCCTGGATCTTGACTGCGACGCCGTCCTTCACCGTCACCAGCATGCCGCAAGTGTCCGGGCAGTCATGCGGGCAGGCTGCATGCACGACTTTGACGCCGGCATCGGCCGGCACAAGGGCGCGAGTATCTTGCGGGGCATTCATAGGAGAGCCTCCATCGACAATTCTGCAGGCTTTCGGCGGCGCGCGCCACCCTCGCCTTACTCGAGCGCTTTCTCGAGAAGCTCGATCCAGTGCCGTACCGGCGTTTCGGTGCCCGCCTGCAGGTGCGCGAGGCAGCCGATGTTGGCGGTAGCGACGATCTCGGGCAGCCCCGAGTGCAGCGCCGCGAGCTTGCGCTCGAGCAGCTCGTGCGACAGCTCGGGCTGCAGGATCGAGTACGTTCCGGCCGAACCGCAGCACAAATGCGCGTCGGGCACCGGCGTGAGTTCGTACCCCGCGCGCGCGAGCAGGCCCTCCACCACGTTGCGCACGCCTTGCCCGTGCTGCAGCGAGCAAGGCGAATGCACCGCGACGCGGCCACGCGCGCCCGCCTTGGCGAGGCGCTGCTCGAGCGCGGCGGCGTGTCCGGCAACGACTTCGCCGAGATCGCGCGTAAGCGCGCTGATGCGCGCCGCCTTGTGCGCGTAGCTTGGATCCTGCGCCAGCAAGTGACCGTACTCCTTCACGGTCACTCCGCAGCCGCTGGCGGTCATGACGATCGCCTCGACTTCGCCTTTTTCCACCATCGGCCACCAGGCGTCGATCAACGCGCGCATGTCGTCCAGACCATCGTTCTGTCGGTTGAGATGGAAGCGCACCGCGCCGCAACAGCCCGCGCCGCGCGCCTCGAGCAGGGAAATGCCGAGGCGATCGAGCACGCGCGCAGCCGAGGCATTGATCGATGGCGCAAGTGCGGGCTGCACGCAGCCGGCCAGCACCAGCATGCGCCGAGTGTGGCGCGCGCGGGGCCATGCACCCGCTTCGCGCGCCGGCGGCGGCAACTGACGGCGCAGAAACGCCGGCAACAGGGGCCTGAACGCCTGACCGGTGCGCAGCAGCAACGCAAACAGGGCGCCGCGCGGCAAGGCGAAC
>JBFKUL010000101.1:0-9625 GCA_041635755.1 Burkholderiales bacterium
TATTTTGCGCCGAGCGTGGCGAGCGACGAGGCCACCACGCGAGCGCTCGCGCGCCTCGAGCGCCTGGCGATGAGCCCCGGCACGGCGCACAAGCTGTTCACGCTGCTCACGCAGACCGACGTGCGCCATGTGCTGCCGGCGATCCGGGTGCCGACGCTGATCCTGCACCGTGACCAGGACACGCCGGTGCGCGTCGGCCACGCGCAGTACCTCGCCGAGCGCATCGCGGGGGCAAAGTATGTCGAGCTGGCCGGGCAGGACCATATGCCGATGTTTGGCGACACCGAGGCGATCCTGAGCGAGGTGCGCGAGTTCCTTACCGGCGAGCGCGCGGCACCCGAGGCCGATCGCGTTCTCACCACCATTCTTTTTTGCGACATCGCGGATTCCACCGGCCGCGCCCTCGCCCTCGGCGACCATGGCTGGCGCGAGCTGCTCGCGCGCTTCTACGCCCTTGCCGACGAGAAGCTGCAGCGCTTCCGCGGCCGCAAGCTCGACACGGCGGGGGATGGCCTGTTCGCCGCCTTCGACGGCCCTGCGCGCGCCGTGCGCTGCGGCGCGGCGCTCGTCGAGGCGGTAGGTGCACACGGCGTGCAGCTGCGCGTGGGCGTGCACACCGGGGAATGCGAAGTGCTCGGCGACAAGTACAGCGGCATTGCGGTGCACCTGGGCGCGCGCGTCGCATCGGCGGCCGACCCCGGGCAGGTGCTCGTGACCTCGACGGTGAAGGATCTCGTCGCGGGCTCGGGAATCGGCTTCGAGGACCTCGGGCCGCGGCGGCTCAAGGGCTTGACCGAGGACTGGCGCCTGTACCGTCTCGCCAGCTGAGCGCCGGAAACCGCCCCGACGCCGCGCCCCGACGAAAATCGGTTCCTGAATCATCCCCTTAGGTGTGACTTGTTACCCTTTTTGACAGATCGAAACTGTGCCAACATGTAGCCTCTCCTTGCAAGGGAGTGGAGCCATGAAAAGAATCGCCCTGCTCGCAGCGCTCGCACTTGCCGTTTCCCCGCCGCTTTGGGCGCAGGAAAAGAAGGCCGACGCGCCGATGAAAGCGGAAACAAAGACCGAGACGAAGGCCGAGACGGCCGAGGCGCCCAAGGACGCGATGATGGCGCCCAAGCCCGTTTTCAGGCGCCTCACCGCGCGCTCGCGCGAGGACGCGCGCGCATGCCTCGATCTCCCGACGAATCAGGAAATCATCGTCTGCGCAGAGAAGTACCTCTGAGCTAAGGCCGGGCCTGCGCGCCCGGCGCGCGCACGGGAGCGTGCGAAAATCGCTCCTGCCATGCACTGGCTGGACAAGCTGCCTTACGTTTTTCTCGTGCCGCTCGCGCTCGCGATTGGCATCCTGCCGCTCGATGCCGAGCCGCACCTGATCGAGAAACTGCGCATGCTGCGCGCCGGCGCGCTACAGCGCCCGATCGACATCCTCGACCTGCTGTTTCACGGCACGCCCGCGGCGCTGCTCATGGCGAAGATCGCGCGCGACGGCTTTCGGCTGGGCTCGAACGAGCCCGGCGGCAAGTAAGGTCTCGCCGCGCCCAAGCGGTGCGGTCAGCAATCCTGGTTGGGGTAGAAGCGGGCGAGCGTCGATTCCGCGTCAAGCCGATGGTCGTGCGGCGGCATTGCGGTCCTCGCCGCGGGGAGCTCGGGAAGGGGCGGTACCCAGCCCGCATCGAGCGCATCGCCGTAGGTGACGGGGCGCGCGCAATCGGGATCCTCGGGGGTATCGCCGTGGTGTTTGCGCCAACCCAGCAGAGACAGCAATTTGAACATGATCCCTTTGTCAGTTCGGTGCGGTGCGCAGCACGAGCTCCCAGTAACCGTCGGGCCGTTCGCGCCACTGGCCCACGTTGATGCCGCGCCCGTGCTGGTCCTCGACTTCGATCAGGGTCGGCATGTTGCGGCCCGGCGGGCCGTCGAAAACAACATGGATCTCCTGTATCTCCTCCATACCGACCTCCGTTTTCCGGGCCATGTTTTCGTGCGCTCGCGCCAACCTCGACGCGCAGTTCATTGGACTCCCGAACGCGGCAGCGTGCTGTCAAGCTTTGCAAGGCATGCGGGCGGCGCGACGGGAGAGGTGCGGTCAAAGCGCCGATCGCGCAAGAAATCGGTCGACTTTTTCACGCCGGGCCGCGCGAAATGCTGCGCCTGCAAATCGCTTGACGTGAGTTAACAATGCGGCGGTTCCTTGTTTGATCGCGCGGCTCGAAGTGCTAGCGTGAATGCGAGCTTGCGGGGGCGGCCTCACGGCAGGCCGCAGGAGCGAGCGTCCGGGCGAGCGTCCGGAAACCGTGCCCTCGGTGCAGCCGTCGGCTGCGCCACGCAGCGAGCAAGCTCGACCGCGGAGCCCTCCGCGGAATAACAGCGCCGACATGGCGCCGCCCGATGGCCTCGGGCTCACGGCCCCGCCGATGGCGGGGCCTTTCATTTTCGCAGGCGCAGTTCAGGCGCCAGGGGACGGGAAATCGGGCTGCAGCGGTTTTCGGGGACAATCGGGCTTGACCCCTTTCCGCCCGCTCCGATCTTGCGCACCCTATTAGGAATGCTCGGCCGGCAGGCGCGCTGGGCGCTGCCGGCGGGCGTGTTCGTCGGCGTTCTGCTGCCCGATCTCGCCGCGCTGCTGCGCCCGCTGCTCACCCCCGCGGTCATCGGCACGCTCAGCGCGGCGCTGCTGCGGCTCGACTGGGGCCACCTCGCCGCGGCGGTGCGCCGCCCGGCGCTGCCCGCCTGGATCACCGCCTGGCAGCTGGTCGCCTCGCCGCTCATCGTCTGGGCCGGCACGCTGCTCGTCGGCCTTCCGCCCGACCTGCGGCTCGTGCTGGTGCTGCAGGCGGCAGCGCCGCCGATCGGCTCGGCCGCGGTGTTCGCGATGATCCTTGGCCTCGATGGCGTGCTGTGCGTGGTGGCCACGGTCGCGAGCACGCTGCTCCTGCCTTTCACGCTCACGCCGCTCGTCGGCGTGCTGCTGCCCGAGGCCGGCCTGCAGGTCGACCTTGCGGCGTTCTTCGCGCGCGTGACGCTGCTCGTGATGGCGCCGTTTGCCATCGCGTGGGTGCTGCGCCGCGCGGTAGGCGCGGCGCGGCGCAAGCGCAACGACGACGGGCTCGCGGGGATCAACGTGCTGCTGCTGGTGGTGTTCGCGATCGCGGTGATGGACGGCGTCACCGCGCGCCTGCTGAGCGAGCCGCAGTTCATCGGCACGCTCCTCTTTGCGGCCTGCGCTGCGACCGCCGTGCTGCACCTTGCGGGATTCGCGCTTTTTCGCGGGGCCGGCGTGGCGACGGCCTACGGCGCGGCGCTGATGAGCGGCAATCGCAACATGGGGCTGATGCTCGCCATCACCGCCGGGACCGCAGGCGAGACCTTCTCGCTGTATGTCGGGATCGCGCAGATTCCGATGTACTTCGCGCCGCTCGCGCTCATGCCCTTCGTGCGACGCAGCGCGCGCTGAGCCCCGCTCAGCGGAAGAACTCGACAAAGCTCTCGATCACTGCCTGAGGCGCCTCTTCGGCGACGTAGTGCCCGGTGGGCAGCGCGCCGCCGGTGACCTCGGCAGCGCAGTATTCACGCCAGATGGCAAGCGCGTCGTACCAGGCTTCGATCTTCGCCTTGGCACCCCAGTGCACGCGCAACGGGCAGGTGATCTTGCGCCCGGCGGCGCGGCTCTCGCGATCGTGCTCGAGGTCAATCGACGCCGCGGCGCGGTAGTCCTCGCACATGCCGCGAATCATCTGCGGATCGCGTACTGCGTGCAGGTAGTCGGCGTAGGCATCGGGCGCGAAGAAGTCCGACGGTTTCGGCTCACGCGAGGTGTGCGCGCGAAACCACGATTCGGGCGAGGCATTGATCAGCGTCTCCGGGAACGGATGCGGCTGCGCGAGCCAGAACCAGTGGTAGTAGCCGAGCGCAAAGGCCATGTCGGCGCGCTCGAAGTGCTCGAGCGTCGGGATGATGTCGAGCAGCGCGAGCTTCCTGACGCGCTGCGGGTGGTCGATCGCCAGGCGGTGCGAGACGCGCGCGCCGCGGTCGTGCGCCGCGAGATAAAATGTCTTGTGGCCGAAATGCGCCATCAGCTCGACCATGTCGCGCGCCATCTCGCGCTTGGCGTAGGCGGCGTGGTCGGCGCTCGCGGGCGGCTTGAACGAGCCGCCGTAGCCGCGCAGGTCCGGGCAGATCAGCGTGTAGTGCCTTGCGAGAGCGGGCGCCACCTTGTGCCACATGGCGTGCGTCTGGGGGTTGCCGTGCAGCAGCAGCAGCGCCGGGCCCGCGCCGCCGCGGCGAAGGCGCAGCTCGCCGTCGCGAACGCGCACCGTCTCGAGCTCGAAACCGTCGAAGAACATGCCCTCAGCGCCGCGCGGTCGGTTCAATCATTGCTTGACGACGCAGGGGAACGCGGCCGGCCATGCCCGGCTGCCCGACACGGGCGCCCGAGGCTCAGTCGACCGTGCGTCCGGCGGGCTTGCGCCGCGGGCGGAACTGGCCGATCGGTCTGGAGGAAAGGAACGCGCGCCCGTAGCGCGGCATGCGCGGGAAGGGGTAGCCGGGTCCCGTCTCGACGCGGGGTTCCGTGCGCGCGAGCTTCATCAGGGTTTCCTTCTCGAGCTCGCGCGCGTGCGCCTCGCGCGCGGATTGCTGCACCATCTCCTCGAGCAGGTGCTGCCGGTCCTCGAGCGCGAGCTGCTGGCGGCGCAGGGTGAGCAGGTTGCGGCAGCGCGCGATGCACTCGCGCACGTCGACCGGCTTGGAGAGCAAGTCGGTGATGCCGGCGTCGAGCGCGGCGTAGCGCACGTCGCGCGCGTCGTGCACCGTCACCATCAGGATCGGCACGCTCTCGTAGCCCGGCAGCGCGCGCAGGCGCTTGACGAACTCGATACCGTCCATGTCGGGCATCAGGTAATCGACCAGCACGAGGTCGGCGATGTGGCGCGTCGCCCAGACCAGGGCATCGACCGGGCGCGCAAAGCAGCTCACCTGCACGCGCTCGTCGAGGCTGCGCACGACCTGCTCGAGAATGGCGCGGCTGGTCGACTGGTCGTCGACCACCATCACGGTGTCGCTCGTTTTTTTCGGCAGCACCCTGACCTGCGAGTCGGCCATTCCTTTTTTCTTTGGGGGAGAAGTGATGGTCGGAGAGACTACATGGACGCATGTGCAGTGTCCAGCCGCGGTGCGCGCAGCACGGACGAACTACTTAGCCCGCCAGCCGCCGTCCACCACGAGCGCGTGGCCGTTGATGTAGTTCGCCGCGTCGGAGGCGAGAAAAGCCACCGCGTCGGCGATGTCCTCGGGCGTGCCGCGCACGCCCAACGGCACTAACGCGCGCACCATGTCGTCGTTCACCGCGACGCCGCGACCGCTCATGTCGGGCACGCCGGGCCCGAGGATCGCCTGCGAGTGCGCGCGCAGGGCAGTCGGGATCGCGCCCGGGCAGACGCAGTTGGCGCGGATGCCGCGCGCGCCATACTGCACTGCCATCTGGCGGGTGAGGCCGATGACGCCATGCTTGGCGGCGATGTAGGCGGCGCCGCCGCCGGTGCCGTTCAGCCCGGCGACCGAGGACATGCTGATGATGCGCCCGCGCTTTCGCGGCAGCATCTCCTGAAGCGCGCGCTTCGAGCCCAGGAACACGCTCGTCAGGTCGATGTCGATGACCTTGCGCCAGAGCGCTTCGTCCATTTCGTCGACGTCGAAGTAGCCGTCCAGAATGCCGGCGTTGTTGACCATGACCTCGAGCGGGCCGAGCTCCGCGATCGCCGCCGTGACCGCCTTGTCGAGCTCCGCCGAGCGGCTGACATCGGCCTTGTAGCCGACCGCGCGTCCGCCCGCATCCTCGATCTGGTGCGCGGTCTTGCGCGCCGAGGCCTCGTCGAGGTCGATGCTCGCCACGGCAAAACCGTCCGCGGCGAGCTTGACGCCGATCGCCTGCCCGAGACCTGAGCCGGCCCCGGTGACCACTGCCATGCGCTTGTCGCTTGCCATCGCTCCTCCTGATTGCGGTTCGAACGCGCCTTGCGGCGTCCTTCAGACCGATGTATCCGGGCCCGACGCCGCTAGGCGCAGCAGGCCGAGCTGCTCGAAGCACAGGTACAGCTCACGGCAGGCCCACGCATCGGTCGCCGCGTAGGTGATCTGCGCCGCCGAAAGGCGCGGCGCTGCCCAGTTCGAGGTGCGGTTGCCCTTGGGGATACGCGCCCCGAGAAAGATCGCCGCGAGGTTGCGCAGGCCCGTCTGGCGCAGGCCGTGGCGGCGCGCGATGTGGCCGAGATCGAGCACCCCGGCCTCGGCAAGCGGGAACAGGCGCTTGAGCTGGCGCAGATCCTCGGCGAGCGCGACGCCCGCCTTGACGATCCCGGGCGCGCCCACCAGCTCGGCGATTGCGGCGGCGGCGTCGAGCCGCCGCAGCTGCACCACGTAGACTCGGCGCGTCGTCGCGATCTGGATCAGGCAGGGCAGGTGGCTCACGCCCTTCTTGAACGCCGGCCGCGTCTCGGTATCGAAGCCGAGCACGCGCTCGGCGCGCACATCATCCATCGCGTGCTCGAGCGTGCGTGCGTCGGCGACCAGGCGCACCTCGCCTTCGTAGCGCCGGATCGGCAGCTCGGCGAGCGCCTGCCGGGAGATCTCGCGCACGAACGCCGCGGGCGTCGTGTCCGGGGCCGGCGAGCTCATCGCGGTGCGCTCCGGCATGCGGGGCTCACCATCCCGAGAAGCGCTGCCAAGTGCCTTCGATCCGTCCGGCGGGATCGAGCACGTGGTAGCGCTCGAACTGCGCCGCGGTGGCGCAGGCGTGGTTCGGCAGGATGCGCAGCATTGTGCCGACGGGGAGATCCGGTAGTTTGCGCGGATCGCCACTGCGGTGCGCGACGATGCCGTGCTCCTGGTTCGCCTCCGAGACGATGAGATCACCGAACGCGCGGCCCGCCGCGTCGCACACCAGCCCGTAGCCCTGGTCGAGCGGCTGCTTGGCGGTGCCGCGGTCGCGCGACATTGCCATCCATCCCGCGTCGGTGATCGCCCAGCCCTTGTCGCGCTGGTGCCCGATGACCGTGGCGAGCACCGAAAGCGCGATGTCCTCGGTGGCGCAGACTTCCAGCCCCGCCATCACGAGGTCCTGGAACACGAATACACCTGCGCGCACTTCGGTGACGCCCGCGAGATCGTCGATATAGGTCGCGGTCGGCGTCGAGCCGACGCTGACCACCGGTGCCGCGTGACCCGCCTCGCGCAGGCGCTTCGCGGCGTGCACCGCCGCGTCGCGTTCGCGCTTCGCCATGTCGCGGATCGCCTCGATGCTGCGGCAGTCGTAGGAGGCGCCCGCGTGCGTCATCACACCAGCGACGGTGGCGCCGCCGCGCGCGATCTCCGCGGCGATCGACACCAGCCGTGCGTCGTCCGGCCGCACACCCGCGCGGTGACCGTCGGAATCGATCTCGATGAGCACCGGGAATCCCGAGCCGGCCACAGCGCGCGCGAGCTCGGCACTGTCGAGCACCACGGTCAATCGCACACCGCTTTGCGCGAGGGCGGCGGCGCGCTCGAGCTTGTTTGGCGCGATTGCCACCGCGTACAGGATGTCGCGGTAGCCGCCAGCGGCGAACTGCTCGGCTTCCTTTAGCGTCGAGACCGCGATCGGCGCGGAGGCGTTGCGGTGCAGCCGGCGTGTGAGCTCGAGGCTCTTGGCAGTCTTCACGTGCAGCCGCAGCGAGCAGCCGAGTGCGTCGATATGCCGCGAAAGCCGCTGCCAGTTGGCATCGAGCTTCGCGTGCTCGACGAGCAGCGCCGGCGTCTCGAGGCGTGCGAGCTCGGTCATGCGCGTCCGCCCGCCATGTCGCTGTGCGCATTGAGCAGTTCGGAAGGGAGCGTGTGGCGGCGTTTCATGGCTGGAGCGAAGTATGCCGCACGCCACGCACGTGCGTCGCCGCTATCGTACCCCATGGTGCGTCCGTCGCGGGACGCTAGTCGACGCGCACTACGACTTTCTTGTGCTCTGCGTCGCGGCGCTCGAGAAACCGGATGACGGATTCGACCGTCACCGCGTCGATCTGTCCGGCCATGCGCCGGTCGAATGGATGGTCGTCAAACGCGACGTTAGCGCGGAACATGCGACCACCCAGGCGCGTGAGTGCGTCGATCTGAAGCGTGATCGGCTCGTAGCCAGCGAGCTTTAGCCACGCTTGCGCCTGCTGACGCGAAGCGACCGGCGCGTCGCGCGCGCTCGCCGCAGCGAACACCTCGAGCACCCACTGGTTCGAGTTCTGGTAGCGCGTCGAGTATGCGTAGGCGAGCATGTTGTAGGGTAGGCCATGCAGTGCGGTCGGTCGCGCGCCGCCGAGCGCACCGGCGAGCAGTTTCTGGGTCTCCTTGCCCGGGATGTAGAGGAGCGCCTCGTAAACGAACACGTCATCGAGGAAGAAATTGCCAAGCCCCTCGGCGTAAATGCCCGAATCGGTCGTGCCGCACTGGTTGAGCAGATGCATGAGGGTCCAGCGGCCATTCGGGTGATCGCGCCACGCATAACCCAGATGCGAGTAGCGCAGCTTGTACTTGCTGAGGTCCTGCCCGATGCGCGCGACGAGTGCGACCTCGGCCCCGCTTTGCTCAAGCCCCTGGCGTACTTTGTGCGCGAGGTTGAGCGCATTGCGCACCGTTTCCGGCGTGGGCTTAAACTCGGTGCACGCCTGACCGCCCCAGGCGAGCGTGGCCGCAAAGGCCGAGACCGCAATCGCCAGCAGCCGCAGCGCGCTCACTTGATTCGCTCCTGGTAGACGAGCGCGCGTCCGATTTCGTTCGGAATGTAAGCGATCATCGTACTTCCGACGAGGAGTGCCGAGCCCACCGCCTCGGCGACTACGGTCACGATCGTGCCGACAGCGAGGGACATCCCCTGCAACATTCCGGAAGCGATCTGGACCGAGACTTCAGCAGCGCTGCTCACGCCGCGCAACACGAGCACCGTCGACTCCCCTACAACTTGGATCGAGGCGACCGCGAGCTGGCCGGAGGCCGCTAAAAGTTGCATCGATCCCTGAACCACAACGCCTGACGCAAGCGCCATTGCAGCAGATGCGTTTGACAGGCCCCCGGAGGCCTGGGAGACGCTCTGCGCGTGCGCGAGTGGAAGGTGGACAGCGGCGAGGAGCGCTGCGACGAACATCGTAGGTTTGGGATTCATGGTGTCCCCCTTTCGGGTCGCTATTGTAGGCGTTTGGAGATTTTTTTTGGTAAGCGCATCTGGCGCATCGATTGTTGGAACGCGGCTTGGCCCCTTGGGGTTGAGCGGCAGCGGCAGCGCCTCGAACTACCGCCGGACTGCACCGCCGCCCACACCGGTTCACAACCGCGTTAGCATAGAGGGCATGCGCCCTCAAGGGAGGGGGCGATCTTCACGAAGCGAGGCGATCATGGCGACGAGCACCACAAGAAAGAACCACAATGGCGCCGCACGGCCGATCCGCACCGAGCGCGACTTCATGGGCGCGGCCTCGGTCGCAAAGCAGTTGCGCAAGCAGGCCAGCGCCGATTCGACGGCCGAGCTGCGCCTGCAGGCGCTCATCAAGGAGATGGACAAGTTCGAGGCGATGAACGACGACGCCGATCCCGAGGACGTCGAGGACGA
>JBFKUL010000102.1:0-9614 GCA_041635755.1 Burkholderiales bacterium
ATCGCGCGGCTCGAGAACCGCATCCGTGCCGACGACATGGTGCGGCTCAACGCGCGCGCCGAGATCGCGCAGCAGCCCTTCGAGACGGTGGCGGCCGAGTTCCTCGCCGGCGCCGAGGGTGCGCCGCAAGTGCAGCGCACCCTCTGGCATGCCCTGTTCGCGCCGGACTTCACCCGCCTGGCGCTCGAGCACCTGGGTCTGGTGTTCGGATCGCTCGCCGCCGCAGTGCTGCTCGGCGTGCCGCTCGGCGTGCTGGCCGCGAAGTGGCGCTGGCTCGCGCAGCCCGTGCTTGCGCTCACCGGCCTGGTGCAGACCATCCCGTCGCTCGCGCTGCTGGCGTTCCTCATCCCGGTGACCGGGACCATCGGCGTCTGGCCGGCGCTGATCGCGCTGTTCCTCTATGCGCTGCTACCCATCACGCGCAACACGCACGCAGGCGTGACACAGGTCCCGCGCGGTCTGAGCCAGGCAGCGCAAGCGCTCGCGCTGCAGCCGCGTCAGGTTCTATGGAGGGTTGAGTTGCCGCTGGCGCTGCCGACCATCCTTGCGGGAATCAAGACCTCCGCCGTGATCAACGTGGGCACGGCGACGATCGCCGCGTTCATCGGCGCGGGCGGCTTTGGCGAGCGCATCGCCCAAGGGCTGGCGCTGAACGATCATACGGTGCTGCTCGCGGGGGCGCTGCCCGCCGCCGCGCTCGCGCTGGCGGTGCACGCGCTATTCGAGCTCGCCGAGCGCGGCGTCGTTGCGCGCGCGCTGACCTAGCGCCGGGCTCTGGGTTAGAATCCTCTCCAGCTTGTCTTGACGCTGGCGCGCGCGCCGGCGCGCAAATCAGGGGAGACAACAGTCATGAGAATCGGCGTGCCTGCCGAGGTCCGCGCGGGCGAAACACGCGTCGCCGCAATACCCGAAACCGTCAAGAAGCTGGCCGCCAAGAACGAAGTTCGGATCCAGGCGGGGGCGGGCGTCAAGTCGAGCATCCCGGACCGCGAGTTCCAGGCCGCCGGCGCGAAGATCGTCGCCACCGCCGCCGAGGCCTACGACGCCGATATTGTGCTCAAGGTGCGCGCGCCCGAGGAAGACGAGCTCGGCCTGCTGAAAAGCGGCTCGACGCTTCTTGGACTGCTCAATCCGTTCGACGCCGCGGGCGTGGCGGCGCTCGCGAAGCGCGGCGTCAACGGCTTCGCCATGGAGTGGCTGCCGCGCATCTCGCGCGCGCAGTCGATGGACGTGCTTTCGTCGCAGGGCAATATCGCGGGCTACAAGGCGGTGGTGCTGGCGATGGCAGAGTACGGCAAGTTCTTCCCCATGCTCATGACGGCCGCAGGCACCGTGAAGGCGGCGCGCGTGCTGGTGCTCGGCGCAGGCGTGGCCGGCCTTCAGGCCATTGCCACCGCCAAACGCATGGGGGCGGTGATCGAGGCCTCCGATGTGCGCCCGGCGGTGAAAGAGCAGATCGAGTCGCTGGGCGCCAAGTTCGTCGACGTGCCGTTCGAGACCGACGAGGAGCGGGAGATCGCCAAGGGGGTCGGCGGCTACGCGCGGCCGATGCCCGAGAGCTGGATGAAGCGCCAGGCGCAGGCGGTGCACCAGCGCGCGGCGCAAGCCGACGTGGTGATCACCACGGCGCTGATTCCGGGTCGCCCGGCGCCGAAGCTCATTCGGGAGGACACCGTCAAGGCGATGAAGCCCGGTTCGGTGATCGTCGACCTGGCGGTCGAGCAGGGCGGCAACGTCGAGGGCATCGAGCTTGGCCGCATCGTCGTCAAGCACGAGGTGAAGCTGATCGGACTTCCCAATCTGCCGACCACGGTCCCGACGGACGCTTCGGCGCTGCTGGCGCGCAACCTGTTCAACTTCCTCGCGCTGTTGCTCGACGCGAAAAGCGGCGAGTTCAAGATCAACCGCGAGGACGAGGTGGTCGCCGGCGCGCTGGCGTGCGCGGGCGGCGAGGTGGTGAAGAAATGAGCGCCGTGGTGCACGCTGCGTCCTTCGCCCGGCCTTCGACCCAGAACCCAAGCTTTCGGAGCTGACCATGTCCGGCACTGTCGATCCCACCGTCCTCAACCTCATGGTGTTCGTGCTCGCGGTGTTCGTGGGCTACCACGTCATCTGGAACGTGACGCCCGCGCTGCATACGCCGCTGATGAGCGTCACCAACGCGATCTCCTCGGTAGTCATCGTCGGCGCGATCCTCGCGGCGGGCCCGAGCGACCCGGACTTCGGCTCGATCCTCGGCGTGGTCGCGGTGGGTCTCGCCGCGGTCAACGTCGCGGGCGGCTTTCTCGTCACGCAGCGCATGCTCGAGATGTTCAAGAAGAAACAGCCGAAGGCGAAAGGGAGCGAATGATGGCCCCCGCGATGTCCGCCAATCAGATCACGCTGCTCTATCTGGTGGCGTCGGTCTGCTTCATCCTGGCACTCAAGGGGCTGTCCTCGCCGACCTCGGCGCGCCGTGGCAACGCCTTCGGCATCGCCGGCATGGCGATCGCCGTGCTGACCACGCTCGCCGTGATCGCCAAGGGACGCATCGACCTCGTGCTGCTCGCGATGGTGGTCGGGGGCACCATCGGCGCGTTCGTCGCGCGCCGCGTACAGATGACGCAGATGCCCGAGCTGGTCGCGGCGATGCACTCGCTGGTCGGCATGGCGGCGGTGCTGATCGCGATCGCGGCGGTCAACAATCCGGCGTCCTTCGGCGTGCCTGACCCGTTGCCCACCGGCAACAAGCTTGAGCTGTTCATCGGCACCTTTGTGGGCGCCATCACCTTTTCGGGCTCGGTGATCGCCTTCGGCAAGCTGGCGGGCCTCGGCAAGCAGTTCCGGCTGTTCTCGAGCGCGCCGGTAGTGTTCCCCGGCCAGCATATGGTGAACCTCGCGCTCGCACTGGTGATGATCGGCTTCGGCGCGGCGTTCTTTCTCGCCGACGACAAGGCTTGGACCGCGTTTGCCGTCATGACGGCGATCGCGTTCGTGCTGGGCGTGCTGATCATCATTCCGATCGGCGGCGCGGATATGCCGGTGGTGATCTCGATGCTCAACAGCTACTCGGGCTGGGCGGCGGCGGGCATCGGCTTCTCGCTCAACAACTCCCTGCTGATCGTCGCGGGATCGCTGGTAGGCTCCTCGGGCGCGATTCTCTCCTACATCATGTGCAAGGCGATGAACCGTTCATTCATCAGCGTGATCCTGGGCGGCTTCGGTGCGGCCGAGGGCGCCGCGGCCGCCGGCACCGGCGACAAGACCGTGCGCTCGGGCTCGTCGGAGGACGCCGCCTTCCTCATGGCGAACGCCGAGTCGGTGATCATCGTGCCAGGCTACGGACTGGCCGTGGCGCGCGCGCAGCACGCCGTGGCCGAAATGACGGAGAAGCTGATCGAGAAAGGCGTCAACGTGCGCTACGCCATCCATCCGGTTGCAGGGCGCATGCCGGGCCATATGAACGTGCTGCTCGCCGAGGCCGAGGTGCCCTACGACCAGGTATTCGAAATGGACGACATCAACGGCGAGTTCGGTACTACCGACGTGGTGCTGGTGCTCGGCGCGAACGACGTCGTCAATCCGCTTGCCTACGAAAAGGGCAGCGCGATCTACGGCATGCCGGTGCTCGACGTGCACAAGTCGCGCACGGTGCTGGTCAACAAGCGCTCGATGGCCTCGGGCTACGCCGGTCTGGACAATCCGCTCTTCTACATGGACAAGACGATGATGGTGTTCGGCGACGCGAAGAAGGTCGTCGAGGAAATCGTCAAGGCGATCGACTAGATGGGTTCGCGCGAGACGATCCTCGGCAAGGTCCGCCGCCGGCAGCAGCGCGGCGGCGACGCGCCCGCGCCCGCCGAGCTCGAGCAGATGACGACGTATCTGCGGCGCCATCCGCGAGGGCCGCTGCCGGAGCTCGGCGAGGATCTCGTGGCGCGTTTTCGCGAGCGCGCCGAGGCGAGCGCGGCGAGCGTCGACCGGGTGGCGCGCGAGTCGGAGTTGCCGGACGCCGTGGCGCGCTACCTCGGCGCGAACGATCTGCCCAAGAGCGGTTGCGTCTGGCCGAGTCTCGCGCACATCGACTGGAGCGCGGCGGGCATCGCGCTCGAAGCGCGTGCCGCGCGCGGCGAAGATTTGCTCGGCATCACGGGCGTTTTCTGCGCCCTTGCGGAGACGGGCACACTGGTGGTCGCCTCCGGCGCGGGCACGCCGTCGAATGTCAGCCTGCTGCCCGAGACGCACGTCGCGGTGGTGCCGCTGGGGCGGCTCGTCGCGCACATGGAAGATGCATGGGAGCTGCTGCGCGCCGGATACGGCCAGCTGCCGCGTGCGGTGAACTTCATCTCGGGGCCTTCGCGCACGGCGGACATCGAGCAGACGCTGGTGCTCGGCGCGCACGGGCCCTATCGTGTTCACATTGTGCTGGTAGGATAAGAATTCTGTGTCGCGCTGGGTGGGCCCGCGGAATCCGATTTGACTCGGTACGCCCGAGAGCGCACGGTGCGTCCTGCGCCGTTACCTGAATACACGCTAAGGAAGGAGATCGAGATGAAGCAATGGCGCATCGTACCGATCACCCTCACCCACACCGCGGAGCGGAGCCGATGACTGCGGCACCGGGAAGGCGCGTTGCGCCGCCGATGCGCCTCACTTCTCACGAGGCGGCGCAGGCGGGCCGCAAAGGCTGGCGCGCACTGCTTTCGGGCACGCGCTCGCTGCGCGACTTTCTCGCGCGGCGCCTGCCTTCGGCAACGCTCAAGATCGGCATCTCGGCGCGCCTGTTCCACCCGCAGCCTGATGCCAAGGGCATCCAGTCGCGCACGCTGCAGTATCTGGAGCAATCGGCCGCACACTGGGTGATGTCGCGAAACGTTCTGGTGTTCATGGTGCCCACGGTGGACAAGGACGGCCTGATTCACCGCAGCGACATCCGGCTCGCCGACTACGCGCGCTATCTCGACGGCCTGGTGTTCCAGGGGGGCGCCGACGTGGCGCCGATGACCTATAACGAGCAGCCGCTCGACCCCGAGTGGGCCGGGGACCGACTGCGCGACGTGTACGAGATCGAGCTGCTGCACGAGTTTGTGGAGGCTGGAAAGCCGGTACTGGGGATCTGCCGCGGCGCGCAGCTGATCAATGTCGCTTTCGGCGGAACGCTTTACCAGGACATCAAGTCGCAACTGCCCGATGCGGGCGCGCATGTCGACGAGCAGCGCTTCGAGAAGCACGCGCACGACATCGCGTTCGAGCCCGGCTCCGGGCTGGCGAAGCTCTACCCGGGAATGCAGCGCGCGCGCGTCAACTCGATTCACCACCAGGCGATCCGGACCGTGGGACGCAATCTGAAAGTCGAGGCCCGGTCGGCGCCCGACAAGGTGGTCGAGGCGATCCGCGGCACCGGAAAGGGCTACGTCTTCGCGACGCAATGGCATCCCGAGTTCCACCACCCGGCGGACGATAACCTGCTCGACAGCGCGCCCATTCTCGACGAGTTCCTGCACGCCGCGCGCGGCGATTGAGCCGCGCCCAACGAAGGGAAGGGATTTGACGGAGCTGAGCTTCCTGCCGGCCTGGCCGCCCGCGCTGTCGCAGCCCGTGCTGTTCGGCGCGCTGCTCGCCGTCGCCCTGCTTGCGGGCGAGGCCGCCAAGCGCTATGCGTCGCTGCCGCGCATCACGGGCTTTGCGCTCGCCGGCATCGTGCTTGGGCCGCAAGTCACCGGACTTCTCGGCCACGAGGTGCTGGCCGCGGCGCGGGTGCTGGTCGATCTGTCGATCGGTCTCATCGTGTTCGAGCTCGGCTACCGCTGCGACCTGAAGTGGCTGCGGCGCAATCCCTGGCTGCCGGTGACCGCCCTCGGTGAGAGCGCGTTCGCGTTCTTCGCCATTTACGGCACGCTGCTATTCCTCGAGTTCCGGCCGCTGCTCGCGGCGGCGGCGGCGGCGATCGGCACCGCGACCTCGCCGGCTGTGGTCATGCTGCTGGTGCACGAGCTGCGCGCCGAGGGGCAGGTTACCGAGCGCATGCTCCTGTTCACCACGGTGAACTGCGTGTTCGCTTATATCGTGCTCACGCTGCTGCTGCCGTTCCTGCATCTGGAGCACGCGGTGTCCTGGCCGGCCGCGCTGCTGCACCCCGTGTACTTGCTCGTCGGCTCGGTATTGGCCGGGCTCGTCGCCTGCGCCGCGACGCTGATGCTGGCGCGCTGGCTTGGCAAGCGCGAGGACCGCCAGTTCATCCTGCAGGTCGCGGTGATCGTGCTCACCGTCGGGGTGGCGCGTGCGCTCGATCTCTCGGTCATGGTGACGCTGGTGGTATTCGGCATGCTCGCGCGCAACATCGACCGCACGCACCTGTTGATGCCGCTGCGCCTGGGCTACGGCGGTCAGCTGTTCTTCCTGATCCTGTTCGTGCTCACCGGGGCGAGTCTCGAGTTCGGCGCCTTTGCTGCGTCCGGCCTCGCCGTCGCGGGATTTATCGTCGCGCGCTTCGTGGGCAAGGCGGCGGCGCTGGTCCTGCTCGGCCGCGCTTCGGGGCTGCGTACCGGCCTCGCCGGACTGCTCGCCGTGGCCCTGCTGCCGATGTCCGGCCTCGCCGTGGTGATGGTCCAGGACACGATCGGTCTGTATCCCGCCTTCGGCAGGGAGCTGGCCTCGATCGTGATGGCGGCGGTCGCGGTGCTCGCGCTCCTCGGGCCGATCGCGACGCAGTTCGCGCTGCGCGCGGCGGGCGAGGCGGAGCCGGGAGAACGCGGTGGCTGAGCAAAGCATTGCCGAGGAGCTGCGTTTCCGCAACTCCGAGCGCGCGAGCGTCGGTCTGGAGCTCGAGCTGCAGCTGGTGCGGCGGCTCGACGGCGACCTGGCGCGCGACGCGGGCGAGCTGCTCGTACGGCTCGAGGCGCGCAAGCTTCCCGGCGCGGTCAAGCCGGAGATCACCGAGAGCATGATCGAGCTGAATTCGTCGGTCCATGAGCGCTACGCGACGCTGCGCCAGGAACTCGAGCTGATGCGCGACGCGGTGGTCAAGGAAGCACAGATGCTCAACCTGCGCGTTTCGGGCGGCGGCTCGCACCCGTTCCACAACTGGGTCGAGCGCCGCGTGGTGCAGACGGAACGGTTTCGGACGCTGTGGGAGCGCTATGGCTACCTCGCCAAGCAGTTCACCGTGTTCGGTCAGCACGTGCACATCGGCTGCCGCAACGCCGACGAGGCGGTTTTCCTGGTGCATATGATGACCCGCTATGTGCCGCATTTCATCGCCTTGTCGGCCGCCTCGCCCTTCTCGCAGGGCGAGGACACCGCGTTCATGTCGTCGCGCCTGAACGCGGTCAATGCTTTTCCGCTCGCAGGGCACATGCCTTTCGTGCAGGACTGGGACGAGTTCATCACCTACTACCGCAAGATGCGCGGCTTCGGCATCGTGCACAGCATGAAGGACTTCTACTGGGACATCCGTCCCAAGCCCGAGTACGGCACGATCGAGATTCGCGTATTCGATACGCCGCTCACGGTCGGGCGCGCGGCGCTGCTCGCAGCCTACGCGCAGGCGCTCGTTGCATACCATATTGCCGAGCGGCCCCACGAGCCGCTGCGCGCTGTCTATCTGGTGAACAATTTCAATCGCTTCGAGGCGGCGCGCTACGGATACCAGGGTGATCTCGTCGAGCCTTACGAAGCGCGTACCAAGAAGATTGGCGAGGACATTCTCGACACCATCACCCGCGTGACGCCGCATGCCGCGGGCTTCGAGGCGGCCGACGCGCTCGGCGAGCTCGCCGAGAACGTGCGCCGAGGCTACACGGATGCCGCCTGGCTGCGGGAGCGCTACAAGGCGAGCGGCTCGCTGGCGGACGTCGCGCGCGAGGCGGCGCAGCGCTGGGCCGCGCAAGCGTAACGGTTGTTGAGACGCGGCGCTGCCGCTAAAATCCGGGTGCCGCGGCGCCGTTGACGCGGTCTCCGCTCGCTCCCACGGAAATCTCGATGCTGCAACTCGGTCTCGCCGCAGTAATTCTGTATGCGTTCTGGCTGCTGCTTTCGGGCATCTACACGCCGTTCCTGCTGACGATGGGCGCCCTGGTGAGCATCGCCGTGGTCTGGCTCGCCCACCGCATGGACGTCGTCGACCGCGAGGGTCATCCCTATCACCTGAGCTGGTCGGCCGCGGGCTACTGGCCCTGGCTCGTAAAGGAAATCCTCAAGTCTGCCTGGCAAGTCTCGCGCATCATCGTCGACCCGCGCGCGGGGCCGACGCCGACGCTGACGCGCTTCCGTCCGCGGCAGAAGACCGCGGTGGGGCTCGTGACGCACGCGAACTCAATCACCCTGACGCCCGGCACGCTCTCGGTCGACGTCGGGCACGACGAGATCGTGGTGCACGCCTTCACGCGCGAGGGCGCCCAGTCGGTGCACGACAGCGAGATGGACCGCCGCGTCGAGCGCTTCGAGGGCGAGGCATGATGTTCAGCGTCGCGGCGGCAGCGGTATTGGTGGCGCTCGCACTGACCCTGACGCGCGCCCTGGCCGGGCCGACGGTGTTCGACCGCGCGCTCGCCACCAACACCATCGGCACCCTCGCCATGCTGATGCTCGCAGTGCTTGGCTTTCTCACCGGACGGCCGGAGTTCCTCGATCTCGCGATTCTCTACGGTCTGCTGAACGTGATCGGGACGATCGCGGTGCTCAAGTTCTTCCGCTACGGCGATCTCGGCGACCCGGGCGGGGGCGCGAAGTGAGCGCGCTCGTCGACGCACTGTCCTGGGCGCTGATCGTCGCCGGCTCGGCGTTCTGCGTCGTCGGCGCGCTCGGGCTGGTGCGGCTGCGCGGCTTTTTCGTTCGCACGCACGCCGCGAGCGTGATCGATTCGGCCGGCGCCGGGTTGCTTCTGCTCGGCCTGATTCTGCAGGCCGGGCTCACGCTAGTGGCGGTGAAACTCGTGATGATCGGGTTGCTGATCTTCTTCACCAGCCCGACCGCGACGCACGCCCTGGCGCGCGCGGCGCAGGCGCGCGGCCTCGACCCCGAGGTGCACACCGAAGAGGAGGGTTCGCCATCGAACAGATGATCATCATCGCGCTGCTCACGATGATGGCGGCGCTCACCATCGCAATCGTCGTGCAGCGCAACCTGTTCTCGGTCGTGGTACTGAGCGGCGTGTACAGCTTTCTTATGGCGACCGTGCTGGTGGCCTTGGACGCCGTCGACGTCGCAATGACCGAGGCCTCGGTAGGCGCCGGCATGTCCACGGTTCTGCTGCTCGGCGCGCTGTACTTGTGCGGCGGGGAGGAGGCGAAGCCGATGCAAAGGCCGTTCCTGCCGCTCGTGGTCGCCATCGTCATCGTCGCAGCGCTGGTCTATGGCACCTTCGGCCTGTCTGCGTTCTCCGACCCGAACGCGCCTTTCCATACGCACGTCGTTCCGCGCTACCTGAACGAGGGGCCGAAGGAGACCGGCGTGCCGAACGTCGTGACCGCGGTGCTCGCGAGCTATCGAGGTTTCGACACGCTCGGCGAAGTCATCGTTGTTTTCACGGCGGGCATCGGCGTTATCGCGCTGCTCAGGCCCCGTCGCAAGGGCGGCAAGGAGAAGCGCAAGTGAGGACCGAGGTCGTCCTGCGGGTGATCGGCAAGCTGCTCATA
>JBFKUL010000103.1:0-9594 GCA_041635755.1 Burkholderiales bacterium
CGTGCGCGACTTCTTCGTGCACAACGCGCTCTACTGGATCGAGGAGTACCGCTTCGACGGGCTGCGGCTGGACGCGGTGCACGCGATCCGCGACGACTCGCGCACCCACATCGTCAACGAGATCGCGCGCGCGCTACACGAGGGACCGGGGCGCGAGCGCAGCGTGCACCTGGTGCTCGAGAACGGCGACAACGAGGCGCACTTCCTCGAACGCGGACCGGATCTCGCGCCGCGCTACGCTACCGCGCAGTGGAACGACGACATCCATCACGCGATCCACGTCATCACCACCGGCGAGAAGGACGGCTACTACGTCGATTTCGCCGACGCGCCGCTCGAGCACCTTGGCCGCACGCTCGCCCAGGGGTTCGCCTTCCAGGGGCAGGTCTCGCCGTTCCACGACCACCATCCGCGCGGCGAGCCGAGCGGCCACCTGCCCGGCGGGGCGTTCGTGTCGTTCCTGCAGACCCACGACCAGGTCGGCAACCGCGCCTTCGGCGATCGCATCCATGCGCTGGGCGAGCCACGCCTGCTCGCCGCCGCCTACGCCTGCGTGCTGCTCTCGCCGCACGCACCGATGCTGTTCATGGGCGAGGAGTACGCCGCTTCGACGCCGTTCCAGTTCTTCTGCGATTTCCATGCGGAGCTCGCCGACGCGGTGCGCAACGGCCGGCGCGAGGAGTTCGGGCGCTTCGCCGCGTTCCGCGATCCGAGCGCGCGCGCCCAGATCCCCGATCCGAACGCGCGCGAGACCTTCCTCGCCTCGAAGCTCGACTGGGCCGAGCGCGAGCGCACGCCGCACCGCCAGCAGCTCGCGCTCGTACGGGAGCTGCTGGCGTTGCGCCGCCAGCATCTGGTGCCGCGGCTCGCGAGCCAGCGCCGCGGCGGAAGCTACCGCGTCGACGGGACCGTGCTGCGCGTCGAGTGGCCGCTCGGCGAGGGCGAGCGCCTGCGCCTGCTCGCGCACTTCGGCCACGGCGACGCCGAGCTGAAGGAAAGGCCCGCCGCCGGCACGCTCATCTACGTTTCCGGCATTCACGAGCTCGACGACGGGCGCGCGCGCCTCGAGCCCGGCGCGGTGCGCGTCACGCTCGAGTCTGCACGTGGCTGAGCCGCGCGCCGCGCTCGAGCGCCTGGGGGCGCATTTCGGCATCGCGCCCGAGTACAACGACATCTGGGGCAAGCGGCACGCCGTTCCCGACGCGAACCTGATCGCACTGCTGGCCGCGTTCGGGGTCGACGCGAGTACCCCCGAGCGCATCGAAGCGGAGGCACGCGCGGCGCACGCTGCGGCGTGGCGTACACCGTTGCCGCCGGTCGCCGCGATCGACGCGCACGCGGCGCGCTGGTCGTTGCCGTTGCGCCTGCCCGATTCGGCCATGCGCCTGCGCTGGACGCTCACCGAGGAAGGCGGCAAGCGCCATCAGGGCGAAGCCGACGCCGCAGCGCTCACCGAGAGCGGGCGTGCCGAGCTCGACGGCAAGACGCTCATCGAGCGCCGGCTCGAGCTTTCGGTCACCCTGCCCGCGGGCTATCACAAGCTCACGATCGAAGGACTGAAACGCGAGACGCTGGTCGTCGCCGCGCCGCCGCGCTGCTACCGGCCGCCCGCCCTCGCCGACGGGGGGCGCATCTGGGGCCCGGCGGTGCAGCTCTACGCGCTGCGCTCGGAGCGCAACTGGGGCATCGGCGATTTCGGCGATCTGGCGAAGCTGGTCGAGAATGCAGCCGAGCGCGGCGCCGGCATCATCGGCCTCAATCCGCTGCACGCGCTCTTTCCGCACAATCCGGCGCACGCCAGCCCCTACAGCCCTTCCTCGCGCCTGCAGTTGAATGTCCTTTACCTCGAGGTCGAGGCGATCGAGGAGTTCCGTGAGTGCGAGCCGGCGCAGCGCCGCGTGCGCTCGGCCGAGTTCCAGGCGCGCCTCGCGCAACTTCGCGAGGCACCGCTCGTCGACTACCCCGGCGTCGCCGCCGCGAAGCTCGAGATCCTCGAGCTGCTCTACGCGCACTTCCGCGAGCGGCATCTCAAAGGCGCGACGCCCCGCGGCCAGGCGTTCCGCGACTTCCAGGGGCAAAGCGGGCGGCCGCTGCGGCTGCACGCCCTCTACGAAGCACTGCAGGCGCACTTCCACGCGCGCGTATCCACCGTATGGGGCTGGCCGGTCTGGCCGCAGGCCTACCGCGATCACGACTCGGCCGAGGTGGCGCGCTACGCGGAGAAGTACGTCGAGCGCGTCGAGTACTACGAGTATCTGCAGTGGCAAGCGGAGCGTCAGCTTGCGCAGGTGAGCGAGCGCTGCCGCGCGCGCGGCCTCGCGGTGGGCCTGTATCTCGACCTCGCGGTGTCGGTCGATCGCGCGGGCTCCGATACCTGGACCAACCAGGAGTGCTACGCGCTGGGCGCGAGCGTCGGTGCGCCGCCCGACGAGTTCAACCCGAACGGTCAGAACTGGGGGCTGCCGCCGCTGCGACCGGATCGTTTGCGCGCGCAGGGCTACCGCTTTTTCATCGAGACGCTGCGCGAGAACATGCGCGACGCCGGGGCGCTGCGCATCGATCACGTGATGGGGCTGATGCGCCTCTTTTGGATCCCGCCCGACAAGACCGCGGCCGATGGCGCCTACGTGCACTACGCGCTCGACGAAATGCTGGCGATCGTCGCGCTCGAGAGCGAGCGCAACCGCTGCATGGTGATCGGCGAGGACCTCGGCACGGTGGCTGACCAGATGCGTGCCGCGCTGGCGCGCTACGAGGTGCTCTCATATCGGCTGCTGTATTTCGAGCGCGGCGAGGGCGGCGTATTCAAGCCGAGCGCCGAGTACCCGCGCGACGCGCTGGTCGCCGTCAGCACCCACGACCTCGCCACGCTCGCCGGCTGGTGGGTCGGGCGCGACCTGCGCCTGCGGCTCGAGCTCGGCCTGTTTCCGAACGAAGGCGTGTACGAGAAGCAGCTCATCGATCGCGCGCAGGAGCGCGTGCGCATGATGCTCGCGCTGCAGCACGCGGGCCTGCTGCCGCCGGGCGTGACGGTCGAGCCCACCGGATCGCAGGAGCTCACCCCGGCGCTCGTCGAGGCGATCCACGCCTTCGTCGCCTCGGCGCCTTCGCGCGTGATGATGGTGCAGATCGACGACGCCATCGGCGTGACCGAGCAGGCCAACATGCCCGGCACCACCGACGAGCACCCGAACTGGAAGCGCAAGCTCCCCGAGTCCTTGGAGCAGCTTGCCGCAAGCGAGCGCATCCGCAACGTGTCCGCGGTGCTCTCCAAGATCCGGCCGCACCCGGCGCTGCGCGCGGTGGCGGGGCCCGTCGCCGAAGCGCGCGTGCCGCGCGCCACCTACCGGCTGCAGTTCAACAAGGAGTTCACCTTCGACGACGCCACCGGAATCCTGCCCTACCTCGCGCGCCTGGGCGTGAGCCATGTGTATTGCTCGCCGGTGCTGCGCGCGCGCCCGGGCAGCATGCACGGTTACGACATCGTCGCGCACGACGAGATCAATCCCGAGCTTGGCGGTGCGGAAGGCTTTGAGCGCTTCACCCAGGCACTGCGCGAGCACGGCATGGGCCAGCTGCTCGACATGGTGCCCAACCACATGGGCGTGCTCGGCGCCGACAACGCCTGGTGGATGGACGTGCTCGAGAACGGCCCCGCGTCGGCCTACGCGCAGTACTTCGACATCGATTGGCACCCGGTCAATGCCGACCTGGAGGGCAAGGTGCTGGTGCCGGCGCTCGGCGACCACTACGGCAACGTGCTCGCGAGCGGCGAGTTGGCGCTCGCCTTCGAGCGCGAGACCGGCGCCTTTGCGCTGCGCTACCACGAGCACCGCTTTCCGCTCGATCCGCGCACCACCCCGGCACTGCTCAAGCGCGCCGAGGCGCTGCTCGCCGATAGCGAGGCGCGCGCCGCCGTCTCGAGCCTCGCGGCCGCCTTCGGCCATCTGCCCGGGCGCGAAACGCCCGAGGCCGAGGCGATCGCCGAGCGCGCGCGCGACAAGGAGATCCACAAAGGGCGCCTGGCGCGGCTCGCCGGACGCCAGGCCGCGGTGGCGCAGGCGATCGACGCCGCGGTCGCCGAGCTCAATGCCGCGGGCCCGCGCAACGCGCTGCACGAGCTGCTCGAGACCCAGGCCTATCGCCTCGCCTATTGGCGCGTGGCCTCCGACGAGATCAACTACCGGCGCTTCTTCGATATCAACGATCTTGCCGCGCTGCGCATGGAGAACGAGCAGGTGTTCGAGGCGACGCACGCCTTTGCGCTCGAGCTCGCCGCCACGGGCGTGGTGGACGGCCTGAGGATCGACCATCCCGACGGGCTCTACGACCCGGCGCAGTATTTCCGCCGGCTGCAGGAAGGCTACGCGCGCCGTGCCGGCATCCCCCTGCCCGAGCGCGACGCGACCGGCCGGCCGGCGCGCCCGCTCTACGTGGTAGCCGAGAAGATCGTCGCGCCGCACGAGGACGTGCCCGAGGGCTGGCATGTGCACGGCACGACCGGATACCGCTTTGCCATGGTGGTGAACGGCGCGCTGGTCGATGTCTCCGCGCACAGCAAGCTCGATCGCATCTGGCGCGGCTTTACGCAGGAGGACGAGTCCTTCGAGGAGCTCGCTTATCTCGGCAAGCGCGCCATCATGAGAAGCGCGCTCGCTTCCGAGCTGACCGTGCTCTCGACGGAGCTGCTGCGCATCGCGCGCGCCGACCGGCGCACCCGCGACTACACCTTCAACACGCTGCGCCAGGCGCTCGCCGAGGTCGCCGCGTGCATGCCCGTGTATCGCACCTACATCGTCGATGCCGCTTCCGAGCAGGACCTGCGCTACGTCAACTGGGCGGTGGCGCACGCGCGGCGGCGCAGCCGCGCCGCGGACATCTCGATCTTCGAGTTCGTGCGCCAGTCGCTGCTCGGACAGGCCCTGGAGGGCACGCCGCCCGAGATGCGCGAGCGCCTTCGGCGCTTCGCCATCCGCTTCCAGCAGTTCACCTCACCGGTGGCCGCGAAGGGCGTGGAGGACACCGCGTTCTACCTCTACGGGCGGCTCGCATCGCTCAATGAGGTCGGCGGTGACCCGGCGCAATTCGGCATGACGATGCGCGCGTTCCATGGCGCGAGCGCCGACCGTGCCGCGCGCTGGCCGCACACCATCCTCGCCACCTCCACGCACGACAACAAGCGCTCCGAGGACGTGCGCAATCGCATCGATGTGCTCTCGGAGATCCCGGGCGGCTGGCGCCTTGCGCTGCGCCGCTGGGGCTCGATGAACCGCGTGCACCATGCGAAGCTCGAGGCTGGACCCGCGCCGTCGGCCGCCGACGAATACCTGCTCTACCAGACGCTGCTCGGCACGCTGCCGCCGGTTGAACTCGACGAGACGGCACTCGAGCAATGGCGCGAGCGCATCGAGCGCTACATGATCAAGGCGGCCCGTGAAGCCAAGGCCAACACGAGCTGGATCAGCCCCAACGACGAGTACGAGACGGCCCTGACCGGGTTCGTGCGCGCCCTGCTCGGTCGGCTGCAGCCCAACCCGTTCCTCGAGGACCTGCGCGCGCAGGCCGAGCCGCTTGCCTGGTTCGGCGCGCTGAACAGCCTCACAATGGCGCTCGTCAAGTTCTCCTCGCCGGGCGTGCCCGATCTCTACCAGGGCAACGAGATCATGGACCTGAGCCTGGTCGATCCCGACAACCGCCGCGCGGTCGACTACGCGATGCGTGCGAAGTGGCTCGATGAGCTCGCTAAGCTGGCCGCCAAGCCCGAGTTTGCGGCGTCGGTACGCAAGCTCGCCGAGGCGCCGCACGACGGGCGCGCCAAGCTCTGGATCACCTGGCGCCTGCTCGAGCTGCGGCGCGAGCATCCGGAGCTGTTCAGGGACGGCGCCTACGTGCCGCTCGAGGCGCATGGCGACAAGGCCGAGCACATCCTCGCCTTCGCGCGCCGGCATCGCACCGCCACCGTCGTGGTGATCGCCGGGCGCCTGTTCGCGAAGCTGATGCGCGATCCCGGCGCGCTGCCGCTCGGCGAGGCGGCGTGGGGCGAGACGGCGATCGAGGTGCCCCTCGCCGATGGCACGAAGCTCGAGAACCTGCTTACGGGCGAAACGCTGACGGTCCAGGGCGGACGCATCGCACTCGCGCGCGCGTTCGCGAGCTTCCCCGGCGGCGCGTTCCTCGCGAAGTCAGGCGGCTAAGAACGCGAACGGCGCTTAGGGCGCCATGCGCCCGGCGACCCGCAGCTCGCCCGCGCCGCGCGGCGTCGCCACCACGACCTCGCCCTGCGCCGGGCGCACGCCGACGAAGGCCTGGATGGTCTCGCCGTGCGTCACCAGCACCAGATTGCCGCGCCGCAGCGGGTTGGCGACGATCTTCCGGAACGCGGCGAGCTGCCCGTCGCGCCGCTCGGGATGCGTGTAGAGATTGCCCAGCGCGTCGCTCGGCTCTGCGCCGCCGAAGGCGATGCTTGCGGTCTCGAGGCAGCGGCACCAGCGGCTCGAAAGCACGCGCGCGACCGGCACGCCGCGCCGCGCGAAAGCCTCGCCGATGCGTTGCGCCTCCTCGCGGCCGTGCTCGCTCAGGTTGCGCTGCGTGCTGCAGTCGTCAATCTGAAAGCCCGGCGGATCGCCCGTTCCCGGGACGGTGGTGGCGTGGCGGATCATCACCACCTGCCCGCCTTTCTTGAGCAGCGTCCAGAGCGCCTCGTCGGCGCGCGCGCTGCAGGCGACGGCGAGCGCAGCAACAAGAACGATCGAGCGTGCGAGCGCGCTGCGTGCCATGGCGCGTTCAAGTGTAGCAGCACGTTCGACTCGCTCAAAGCCGCTATGGGATACTTCAAGCACCATGGACGTGAAACTGCCGAGGCTCGAAGACATTCGCGCCGCCGCCGAGCGCATCAAGGGTGCGGTCGAGCGTACGCCGTTCCTCGAAAGCCGCACGCTGTCGCGCCTCACCGGCGCGAACGTACTCCTCAAGTTCGAGAACCTGCAGTTCACCGCCTCGTTCAAGGAGCGCGGCGCGCTGAACCGCCTGCTCACTCTGCCCGAGGCCGAGCGCAAGCGCGGCGTGATCGCGATGAGCGCGGGCAACCACGCGCAGGGCGTCGCCTACCATGCGGCGCGCCTCGGCGTGCGCGCCGTGATCGTGATGCCCAGGGGCACACCGAACGTCAAGGTGAAGGCGACCCGCGTGCACGGCGCTGAGGTGGTGCTCGAGGGCGATTCGCTCTCGGACGCCGCGCGCCACGCGCACGAGCGCGCCGCGCGCGATCACCTGACCTTCATCCATCCCTATGACGATCCGGCGATCATCGCCGGCACCGGCACGCTCGCGCTCGAGATGCTCGAGGACGACCCTTCGCTAGAGGTGCTGGTGGTGCCGATCGGCGGCGGCGGCCTGATCTCCGGCATCGCCATCGCCGCCAAGGCGCTCAAGCCCTCGATCAAGCTCTACGGCGTCGAGTCGCGCACCTATTGCTCGATGGCCCAGTACCTGAAGGGCGAGCCGGTGAACGTCGGCGGCGACACCATCGCCGAGGGCCTCGCGGTGCGCGATGTCGGCAAGCTCACCGGCCCGGTCGTGCGCGAGCTGGTCGAGGAGGTGCTGGTGGTCGAGGAGGAGACGATCGAGCGCGCCATCGTCGCTTTGATCGAGATCGAGAAGACCGTTGCCGAGGGCGCCGGCGCCGCCGGGCTCGCGGCGCTCCTGCAGTTTCCCGGGCACTTCAAGGGCAAGCGCGTCGCGACGCCAATTTGCGGCGGCAACATCGACAGCCGCATGCTCGCCGCGGTGCTGATGCGCGGCCTGGTACGAGACGGGCGCCTGGTGCGCCTGCGCGTGGCGATGCCCGACGTCTCGGGCAGCCTCGCCAAGGTCGCGCAGAGGATCGCCGAGGCCGGCGGCAACATTGTCGAGGTGCAGCACCAGCGCCTGTTCGGCACCTCGTCGGTGCGTACCCCGGAAGTCGAGTTCCTGATCGAAACGCGCGACCGCGAGCACACCAGGACGCTGGTCGAGACACTCAAGGCGCAGGGCGTGCGCGTCGTGCTGCTCGACTAGGGACAGACTCCTTCTACGGCATTCGTAATTGGATGAGGAGAGGGAGAATCGGTTTCTCCCGTATTCCTACCGCAACGAGTACAGGCGTGAGCGCATCGGGGGTCTCACTGTCCTATTTATTTCCCGATCGGTCTGTTCGACATTCACATCGACTCTCGGAATCATTACCAGACTCGAAATCTGATCTGAGCGGCAATGGCCCCATATAGCTGGCCCTTGATTTCAGGGACGAACGTGAAGTTAGCGCCGATGCGACCGTACTCGATCGCCACAATAGGGAGCGGCGCTACGAACCAGCCTCCATTTCGAAACCGAGGATAACCGTTCAACGCACCCAGGAAGATTCCCCCCGTTATTGTTGCATCCGCAAGCTTCCACTGCAGTGGGCGCCATTGGTATCCGGCGTACTTCGTTCGTTCTTTTTCACTGTTTATGAACGTGCCGCCCATGAACACGTGCTCACGGCTCCTGACGTACTCGGCTCCCAGACCAGGATTCGTTTCGCGAAGGCCTCTGTTGCGTTCGAAGTGCCAAGAATAGATACCCGGGTTAATCCAGACTCGCGGAAAGGGTTCTGCGGCTGCCACGGGGGCGCACGGAAGTGTGGTCAGCAGCGGAAGAAACAACAGGATCCGTCGGACGCGAACGAGGGCCATGTCGATCAAAGGTCGTTCTCAATCCAAGTGCTGCCATGATCTAGACTCCACGGCGTCCTGCTCGGACGCATGTTTTTGCGCAGAAACACACTGTTGCATTGATCATTCCTTTTCTATTTTGCGCAGCTCGTACGCAAAGCCGACTTCTCGATTCGATCGGCGTGACTCCGCTTCACGCTCTTCGTATTTTAGTATATGAACAAGAGATGTGATTGATGTGAGCAGCGATTTGTCTCCCGCGGATTGCTAGTTTCAAACGTGAAAATTTGTCAGCCGACGTGGGAACACCGGACTTCTGCTGCACGGTTCTTTTGTCCTCGCATACCTGGTGTATAACTTCGCGACGCGGCAAACCGCCAAGAATGCGCGACAACAGCAGAGGCACGGCGAAGTGCATCGGCAACAATCAGCGCCAAGGTAGGACGCGCTGCTGGCGAGTATCTCTGCGGCAAGCAGCAAGCCGACACGCCGTTGGTGTTCGCGCTTGTCGAGGCGCTGCGTCGCCTCGAAGCGATTACCGCCTCGCCCGCGCGATTCGCGTCATCGCCGTGAGCGCAATTGATCTGGAAAGGCCTATGGCGCCGATCCCTCGGAGTGCCCAAATTGCACGGGATCGATGCGCTTCGTCGTGCTCAACGACGATCTGACCGTGGTGCGACACAGTTGAGTTGCCAATCGGGAAATCTTAGGCGCCAAATTGGCAAGCCGCCTTGGGAGGCGGCCCACGCGAAACACGTGGGGTTGAGTTCTTTTTCTTTCGTCCCTAGGACGGCACCGAGATCTCCACGAGGTTCAGATCCGGGTCGCGCACGTACACCGAGCGGATCTTCGAGGTAGCGCCGGTCTTCATCACCGGGCCCTCGATGATCTTCACCTTGGCGGC
>JBFKUL010000104.1:0-9465 GCA_041635755.1 Burkholderiales bacterium
CGTGAGCAGCGCGGCGCCGAGAATCGGGCCGAACAACGTACCGATGCCGCCGATGATCGGTCCGAGGATGATCTCGATCGATCGGCTGATGTGGAAGATCTGCTCGGGGAACAGATTGTTGTAGTAGAACGCGAAGAACACTCCCGCAAGCGAGGTCATCGCCGCGCTGATCATCACCGCGAGCATTTTCCACCGGAAGGTGTTGATGCCGAGCGCCTGGGCCGCCTCCTCGTTTTCGCGGATCGCCTGCCAGTAGTAGCCAGCGCGGCTGCGCAGCAGCCAGGCGCACAGCGCGAACGCGCCGGCGACGAAAGCCAGCATCACGTAGTAGAACATTTCCGGTGTGCCACGCAGATCGAGCAGGTCGATGCTGTCGCGCTGCTCGACCTTGATGAACAGGCCGCCCGGGCCGCCGAGCCACTGAATGTGGTCGAAGCCGATGCGCGTGAATTCAGCGAAGGCGATGGTCAGCAGCGCGAAGTAGACGCCCGAGATGCCAAATCGAAAGGCGAGGAAGCCGATCACTGCGCCTGCAGCGACGCAGATCAGCATGCCGAGCCACAGCCCCGCCCAGGGTCCGATGCCGAAGTGAAAGAACAGGCCCGCCGAGGCGTATGCAGCGAGCCCGACGTACAGCGAGTGACCGAGCGAAAGCTGCCCGGCGAAGCCCATCATCACGTTCCAGGCCTGGCCGGTGAAGGCGAAGAACAGGATCAGCGTCGCCACCGACAGCACGTAGCTGGTGGCAGCGTAGGGCAGCCCCAGCAGTGCGATGGCGAGCACGGCGAGCAGCACGACCGCCCGGCGCGAACCGATCATGCCGCCGCCTCCTTTTCGATCACGCGGGGCGAGGCCGGGGCACTCGGCGGACGGAACGTTCTCGCCGGTTGCATCCCCGCAAGCGGAGCCCCCGCTCCGCGGCTCATACCTTCCGGCCCAGCAAGCCCTGCGGACGGAACAGCAGCACGAGGATCAGCAGCGCGAAGCTGAACATGCTCTTCGCAGAAGGCGTGATAAACAGACCCGCGAGCGCCTCGGACAGTCCGATCAGCACCCCACCGAGCAGTGCGCCGCCCATCGAGCCGAGGCCGCCAACGATCACGATGACGAAGGCGAGCAGGGTGTAAGCGGGACCGAGCGTCGGGGTGACGTCGACCAGCAGGATCATCATGCAGCCGGCAACCGCGACGCAGGCCGACCCCAGGCCGAACGTGAGCGCGTAGTAGCGCTTGACGTTCAGACCCACAACCTTGGCGCCGAGCCAGTTGTCGGCGCACGCGCGGATCGCCTTGCCGGTGAGCGTGAAGCGGAAGAACGCAAACAATGCGGCGCTCGTTGCGATCGCCATCCCCGCCGCGTACGCGCGCGCCTTGTCGAACAGCAGCGGGCCGATCGCCCAGCTCTCGAGCTGGTAGTCGACGATGACGTTGCGCGCGCTTGGCCCGAAGGCGACCAGCAGGCCGTTCACCATGATGATCGCGACCGCTACGAGAAGCATGAACTGCGAATGCTCGGGCCGTGTGATGAACGGGTTGATCAGCCCGGATTGCAGCGCATAGCCGAGCGCGAAGAACGCCGCCGCCACGGGCAGCACGGCGAGGAACGGATCGAGCCTGAAGGTCGCAAACAGCACCACCGCGGCGTACATCGCGATCGTCATCATCTCGCCGTGGGCGAAATTGACCACCCGCACCACGCCGAAGATCACCGACAGGCCGAGCGCCATCAGGCCGTACACGAGGCCGGTCAGGATGCCGGCGATCGAGACGTTGACGACGAGGTCCCAGGTCATGGCGGGTGCGTGGAATGAAAAGGGCCGGCGGTGCCGGCCCTGTGTCCCGAGCGTCTCGCCCTAGGCCTTGTAATACGGTGCCGGAAACACCGGTGCGGCGGTGGCGGCGTCCTTCGGCAGCACGACCGTCGGGATGCCGTTCAGGTTCTGCACGCAGGCCGAGCCGATGCCTTCGACCTGGCCCTCGGCGCTGAATTTGATCGGTGCCCCCAGCATCATCTTGCTGGTGATGTTGGTTTGCCGGATCGCTTCGGCAAGCATGCCCGGATCGGTCGAGCGGGCGCGCTTGAATGCGTCGGCGGCAATCAGCAGCGCCTCGAAAGTGAAGCCGACGTTCAGCGCATGAAATACCAGCTTGTCGCCGGGGTTCTGCTTCACGAACGCCTTTTCGACGACCTTGGTGAGCTCGGCCTTGGGGTTGTACCAGGGCACGTTCGAGATGCTGTACTCGGAGAGCTTGCCGAGTGTCTTGAAATACTGCTCCTCGTACATGCCGGGCGAGCCCGGGCTGATGATGCCCATCGGATTCCAGCGCTGCTTGACCATCTCGCGGCGCAGCAGGATGGCGTCGTTTAGGCGGCACACCAGCAGCAGGAAGTCCGGATTGGAGGCCTTCGCTTTCGAGATTTCGACGGTGAGGTCCCGCGCCGCCGGGTCGTAGGAGATCGTGTCGACGACCTTGAATGGCAGTTGCGTGCGTCGCGGCAGGATCGCGCCGATGCCCTTGGCCATGGCCTGGCCGAAGGTGTCGTTCACGTGCATGAATACGGCGGTGCGCGGCACGGTGTTCGTCGCCCGGAACATGTCGCCGATCAAGTCGAGGCCGTTCGTCACGATGTCGATCGCGGTCTGGAAATTGCGGAACACGAACTTGTAGCCCTGCTTGGTGATCGGCGGGGCGGCGGCGATGTTGATCACGAACGGCACGCCGCGCTGCTCGGCGACCTGCGCGATCGCCGTGGCGGCGCCGGAATCGAACGGCCCGACCAGCAGATGCGCGCCTTCCTGAATCAGCCGCTCGGCGCGCGTGCGCGCCGTGTCGACGTTGCTCTCGGTGTCGGCGTTCATCAATTCGATGTCGACGCCAAGCATCTCCTTCAGCACGGCCGGCGCGAGGTCCGCGCCCTTCTGGCACGATTGCCCGATGAAGCCCTGCACGCCCGAGCGCGGCAGCAGCACGCCGACCTTGAGTTTGGTGGCTTGCGCGCGTGCAATGCCGAAGGGGGAAAGCGCGGCAAGCGCGCCGCTTGCCGCAAGCGCGCTGTTGAAGCGGCGCCGGTTGATGCTCTTGGTCTGGGACATGGCTCCTCCTTGGTTGTCTTATAGCCTGTATTCTACCTACGCTGTCGTGCTTGGCCGATGGCGTGCCCGGATGCGTGGATTTTGCGGCGCGACATGACGACGAGTGAACACCAATGAATCGAGGTCGCGTCCCCGTATTCCGCAAGGTTGCGCTCAAGCACGCGTCCGTGGAGGTGCGGGGCGATCGCGAAAGCGGCTTCCTGCTGCGCTCGACAATGCGACTCGGTCCCTATCCGGCGCGTCTCACCGAGCGGTTGCAGAAATGGGCCGCCGACGCGCCCGAGCGCGCCTTCATGGCAAAGCGCGACGGCTCCGGCGAATGGCGCACCATCACCTACGCTCAGGCGCTGGAGCTCGCGCGCCGCATCGGCGCGGCGCTGCTCGAGCGCCGGCTGAGCGCCGAGCGGCCGCTGATGATCCTTTCGGAGAACGACCTCGAGCATGCCATGCTCGCTTTGGCGGCGCTGCACGTCGGCGTGCCGTTCGTCGCCATCTCGCCCGCGTACTCGCTTGTCTCGCGGGACCACGGCAAGCTGCGCTACGCCATGGACCTGATGACGCCGGGGCTCGTGTTCGCATCGAACGGCGAGCGTTACGGCGGCGCGATCCATGCCGCGCTGCCGCCGGACACCGAGCTCGTGGTGACCGAAGCGCCCCCGGCTGGACGCGCGGCAACGCTGTACCAGCGGCTCGCCGCGACGCGCGCCACCGGGCTCGTCGATGTGGCGCATGCGGCGATCCGGCCGGAGACGGTCAGCAAGTTCCTGCTCACCTCGGGCTCGACCGGCATGCCGAAGGCGGTCGTTCACACGCAGCGCATGCTTGCCAGCAACCTGCAGATGCTGGTCGAGTGCCTGCCGTTTCTCGAAGAGGAGCCGCCCGTGCTGGTCGACTGGCTGCCCTGGAACCACACCTTCGGCGGCAACCACAACTTCGGGCTGACGCTGTACTGCGGCGGCACCCTGTACATCGACGAGGGCAAGCCCGCGCCGCAGCTGATCGGCGAGACGCTGCGCAATCTGCGCGAGATCGCGCCGACGGTGTACTTCAACGTGCCGCGCGGGTTCGAGGAGATCGCGCATGCGCTCGAGGCCGATCCAGCGCTGGCAAAGAAGTTCTTCAGCCGGGTGAAGCTGCTGTTCTATGCTGCGGCGAGCCTGTCGCAGCCGATCTGGGACAGCCTGCACCGCATCGCCGAGCAAACCTGCGGCGAGCGCATCCTGATGATCACCGGTCTGGGCATGACCGAGACTTCGCCCTTCGCGATCTGCGCCAACTGGGAGGCGGGGCGCTCGGGCGGCATTGGCCACCCGGCAGCCGGCTCGCTGGTGAAGCTCGCGCCGGTCGGGGACAAGCTCGAGGTGCGTTACAAGGGACCGCATGTCACGCCGGGCTTTTGGCGCCAGCCCGAGCTGACGCACGGCGCGTTCGACGAAGAGGGGTTCTACTGCAGCGGCGACGCGGCGCGCTTCGTCGACGAGCGCGATCCGCAGAAAGGGCTCGCATTCGACGGGCGCATCGCGGAAGACTTCAAGCTCGATACCGGCACCTGGGTCAGCGTCGGCCCGCTGCGGGCGCAGATCATCGCCGCAGGCGCGCCGTACGTGCAGGACGTCGTGATCACGGGGCTCGATCGTCGCGAGGTCGGC
This sequence comes from Burkholderiales bacterium, assembly GCA_041635755.1. Classification (GTDB taxonomy): domain Bacteria; phylum Pseudomonadota; class Gammaproteobacteria; order Burkholderiales; family SG8-39; genus JBFKUL01. The sequence continues at coordinate 4,744 of JBFKUL010000104.1, forward strand.
GCGCTGATCATTCCGCACCTCGAGTCCTGCCGCAAGCTCGCTCCCGGGCTGGCGCCCGACGCGACCCTGGCGCAGATCGTCGCGCAACCGAAAGTGCGCGCGTTTTTCCAGCGCGTCGTCGATACCCTGAGCCTGAAGAGCACCGGCGCCACGAACCGCATCGCGCGGGCGATCCTGCTTGCCGAGCCGCTGTCGATCGACCGGAGCGAGATCACCGACAAGGGTTCGGTCAACCAGCGCGCGGTGCTCGACGCACGCGCCGCACTGGTCGAGGAACTCTACGCGGCAGCGCCCTCGTCGAAGGTCATCGTTCCCGGTTCCTGATCGTGCGGCACGCAGGCGGCTAGAATGTCTACATGCCTGTATTGGAAGAAATTCGCGAAGGCCGCGTTCCGGTCAAGGTCTACACCTCCGAGCTGGAGCCCGGCGCGCGCGCGCAGCTGGTCAACGTCTCGCAGCTGCCGATCGTGCACCACCACGTCGCGGCGATGCCGGACGTGCACCTCGGCATCGGTGCCACGGTCGGATCGGTGATTCCGACGCTGCGCGCCATTATTCCGGCGGCGGTCGGGGTGGACATCGGCTGCGGCATGATCGCCGCTCGCACCTCGCTCACGGCGAACGATCTTGACGAGCGGCGCCTCAAGAAGGTGTTTGACCAGATCTCGCGCGACGTGCCGGTCGGGTTCGAGCAACACGAGGAGCGCGATGCTCGCGCCGACGCGGCGAAGCGCTTCCAGCGCGCGCTGCGCCGCATTCTCGATCGGCACCCCGGTATCGCCAAGCGCGTCGGCAAGCGCAGCCACTGGGTGCGCCAGCTCGGCACGCTCGGCGGCGGCAACCACTTCATCGAAGTGTGCCTGGACGAAGCGGGCAACGTCTGGGTGATGCTGCACTCGGGCAGCCGCGGCATCGGCAACGCGATCGGGACCTATTTCATCGAGCTTGCCCGGCGCGAGGCCGAGCGCGACGCCTTGCTCCTGCCCGACCGCAGTCTGGCGTACTTTGCGGAAGGCGCGCGCCACTTCGACGATTACGTCGACGCGGTGGGCTGGGCGCAGGACTACGCGCAGGTCAATCGTGCCGAAATGATGGCGCTGGTGCTCGCGGCGCTTGCGCGGCACCTGCCTGCTTTCGAGGTCACGCGCGAAGCGGTGAACTGCCACCACAACTATGTCGAGCGCGAGCGCCACTACGGGGAACAAGTCTGGGTCACGCGCAAGGGGGCGATTCGGGCCGGCGAGGGCGAGCTCGGCATCATTCCCGGCAGCATGGGCACGCGCAGCTACATCGTGCGTGGCCGCGGCAGCGCCGAGAGCTTCGATTCCTGCGCGCACGGCGCGGGCCGCCGCATGAGCCGCGGCCAGGCGCAGAAGCAGTTCTCCACGGGTGACCTGCAGCGCCAGACGGAGGGCGTGCTGTGCCGCAAGGACAAGGGCGTGCTCGACGAGATCCCGGGTGCCTACAAGGACATCGACGAGGTAATGGCCAATCAGAGCGACCTCGTCGAGGTGCTGCATACCCTCAAGCAGGTGATCTGCGTGAAAGGATGAAAATGCGATTCGCAGCGGTGATGCTCATGCTCGCGGCGCCACTCGCCCTGGCGCAGCCCGCGCCGGTGGTGGCGCACGCCAAGGCCGGCAGCTTCGACTCGGTGAAGGAGGACCTGGTATTCGCAATCCAGGGCCAGGGCCTGGTGATCGATCACATTTCGCACATCGGCGCGATGCTCGAGCGTACCGGAAAGGATCTCGGCGCCGCGCGGCGGCTCTACGTCAAGGCCGAGGCGCTGCAGTTCTGTTCGGCGAGCGTGTCGCGCCGCACCATGGAGGCCGATCCGCAGAACATCGCCTACTGCCCGTACGTGATCGCGCTATACGTGCGGCCCGAGGAACCGAACACCGTGCAGGTGGTCTATCGACGTACGCTGCCGGTGGTCGACGAGCTGCTGGGGCGCATCGTCAAGGAGGCGCTCGACCTCAAATGAAAGCCGACCATAATTTGATCCTCAGGCGACGCCTGCTCGCCGCCGTTGCGGCGCTGCCGCTCGCCGGCGCGGCGCGCGCGCAGACGCTGCCGCAAACACCGGAATGCCGCGGCCGGGCCGATGCGACTCCGCGCCAGTCCGAAGGGCCGTTTTACACGCCCGAGACACCCAGGCGAGCCTCGCTGATCGAGCCGGGCACTCGGGGCGAGCGCCTGCTGCTCGGCGGCGTTGTGCTCTCCGCGCGTTGCGAGCCGGTGGCGAACGCGCTGCTCGATTTCTGGCATTGCGACGAGCACGGGGCCTACGACAACGCAGGCTTTCGCTACCGCGGACACCTGCTCGCCGACGCCCAGGGCCGCTTCCGGCTCGAGACCATCGTGCCCGGGGAGTATCCGGGGCGCACGCGCCACATTCACGTCAAGGTGCAGGCGCCCGGCCGACGCGTGTTGACCACGCAGCTCTATTTCCCGGGCGACCCGGGCAATGCGCGCGACTTCGGCTATCGGCCGGAGCTCGCCTTGCGCGTCGAACGCGGGTCAGCGGGGCAGCTGGCCAGCTTTCAGTTCGTCGTAGACGCCTAGTCGCCCCGCGCGCCGGCAAAGAAAACAAAACGGGGCGGCCATGGCCGCCCCTTTTTTTTGGTCGCACGAACGCGATCAGGGCCGCAGATAGGCGTAGCCCTCGCGCTGCTGCAGGCGGGTGATTTCGGCTACCCCCGAGGGCACGAAACTCGCCTCGTTAATGAACTTGTCCCGGCCAAGCTTGCGGTTGCGCAGCGTGATCTCGCACACGTCGAACTGCACGCCGCGGAATTTGAGCTGCTCGACCGCCGTCTGATAGGGGTTGCCGTTCTTGTCCTTGGCGTCGCGGAAGAGCATGTCGACGCCCTTGGAGTGCGTCACCACCACGATCTTCGCCTGCGGATTGACTTCGAGATGGTTGCCGATGTTGCGCAGCGCGTTGTTCGCCTGCTCCTCGGTATCGTTCACGTGATAGACGACCTTGTCCGGACCGAGATTTCTGCTGTCGGCGGCGGTGGTGCCGGCGGCGCCAAGCAGGGCAAGCGAGGACAGGGCGATGACGACGTTTCTGCGTGACATGAATGTCTCCTAATTCTAGTGTTATCAGCAAGTTAGGCGGCTACCGGTACGGCGGGCACCTGCCCGGGCGGGGCTTCCGACGTAGCCCTCCTAGAGCTGGTACCGGCCTGGCGCGCCGGATATTCCCGCGCCGGGAATAGAATCGGCCGAACGAGGGTAACCGGGGAAGGGGCGCTGTCTTGACCGACGCCGTCACGCGAGAGCGGTTCGAACGGCTGCTGCTGCCGCACATGGACGCGGCGTACAGCCTTGCGCGATGGCTCATGCGCCATGACGCGCTTGCCGAGGAAGCTGTGCAGGAGGCGTACTTGAGGGCATTCCGGTTCTTCGAATCGATGCGGGGCGAAGAGGCTCGGCCTTGGTTGCTCGGTATTGTTCGTAACGTCTGCTACACCGCGCTGCAGCAGGGGCGCGGAACGGCCGCCTGCGACGCGTTCGAGGACGAGCGCCATGGCGAAGATGCCGTGGCCCCTGGCGCTGTCGTGAGCTTTCCGATCAACCCGGAACTCGCCGCCATCGAGAGCGCAGACCGCGAGCTGGTGCATCGCTCGCTCGACGCGCTGGCGGACGAGTTCCGCGAGGCCTTGGTACTGCGCGAGATCCACGGCTACTCGTACAGGGAAATCGCAACCATCGTCGGCGCGCCGATTGGAACCGTGATGTCGCGCATCTCGCGCGGCCGCAGGCTACTGCAGCGGTTGCTGGCCGACGGCATCGAACGAAAGGACACCGCTGCATGAACTGTCGCGACGCGGCGAAAATCATGGATGCGTACGCCGATGGCGAGCTCGAACTCGCGAACGCGGTGGCGCTCGAGGAGCATTTGAACGTCTGCCAGCGCTGCCGCGGCATAGAGCGCAACCTGGGTGCCTTGCGCGGTGCAGTCCAAGCCCATACCGGGCTCGAGCGCGCACCCGCCGAGCTGCGGGCGCGGCTCACGCAGCAGTTCGGCGTGCAGCGAAAGGAGGACCGGCCGGCCCCGCGTCGCGGGTTGCTGCTCGGCGCGTTCGCCATGAGCGCGCTCGCGCTGCTCGGCTCGGCGGCGGCGTTGAACCTGGCGCTCCATCCGGCGCGGGCGGCGCCGAAAATCGTCTATCACATCAATAACAGCGACACGGCGGGCGCTGCGCTGCGCACTCTCAACAATCACCTCGAAGCCGCGCCCGGCATCAAGGTCGTCGTGGTCGCGCACAATGACGGCATTGACTTTCTTCTCGATGGCGCGCGCGACGACAAGGGGCAGCTGTTCGCGCCCATCGTGCGCCGCTTTCGCGAGCGTGGCGTCGAGTTTCGCGTCTGCCAGAACACGCTCACGCGGCGCAAGATCGAGACTCGCGCGATCATTCCCGACGCGGCGCTGGTGCCCTCGGGCATCGCCGAGATCGGCCGCCTGCAGAGCGAGGAAGGCTACGTCTACACCCGGCTTTGAAGGGCCGCCGCGCCGCTAGTACAGGGTGCTGGCGAGCTTGCGGCGGTATTCCGAGATCAGCGCCTGCTGGTTCGCCGCGAGATTGAAGATGTTGAGCATCTGCTTGCGTGCCTCGCCGTCATTCCAGTCCTTGTCGCGCCGCACGATCTCGAGCAGCTGATCTAGCGCTTCGGTGTAGCGCTTTGCACCGGCATGCAGGCGGGCAA
>JBFKUL010000105.1:0-9341 GCA_041635755.1 Burkholderiales bacterium
CCGCCACGGACGCGCCTGCGCCTGCCGAACGGACAAGCGAATAAATGTAGCATAGCGCGCAGGTCGTCCAGCGGACGCCCGATCGCCTGCCCCTGCGCCTTTACAAGGCGTGGGTTTGGTGGTTTATTCGCATCAGCAAACGGCCGTCGAAAAGCGTTGCCGCAGCCTGCGGCCGAGCAACTGGCAGATTCCTAGGCTTCAAATCGCACAGGAGTGTCGTCATGTACACCATTGAATCGGTGCTGCAGGAAAAGCGCGTGTTCGCGCCCTCGGACGCGTTCGTCAAGCAGGCCAACGTGTCGGGCATGGAGGCCTACAAGAAGCTGTGCGCCGAAGCGGAAAAGGACTTCGAGGGCTTCTGGGCTCGGCTCGCCAAGGAGAACCTGCAGTGGTCGAAGCCGTTCACCAAGGTGCTCGACGAGTCGAAGGCGCCGTTCTTCAAGTGGTTCTATGACGGGGAGCTGAACGCCTCGGCCAACTGCCTCGACCGGCATCTCAAGACGCAGCCCGACAAGGTGGCGATCATCTTCGAGGCCGACGACGGCAAGGTCACGAGGATCACTTACAAGCAGCTGTATCACGAGGTGTGCAAGTTCGCGAATGCGCTCAAGGCGAAGGGCATCAAGCCCGCGGATCGCGTGCTGATCTACATGCCGATGTCGATCCACGTTGTGGTCGCGATGCAGGCCTGCGCGCGCATCGGGGCCACCCACTCGGTGGTGTTCGGCGGTTTCTCCGCCAAGAGCGTGCAGGAGCGCATCATCGACGCCGGGGCGATTGCGGTGATCACCGCGGACGGACAGTTCCGCGGTGGCAAGGAAATCCCGCTCAAGCCGGTAGTCGACGAGGCCTTCGGCATGGGCGGCTGCGAGAAGGTCAAGACGGTCATCGTGTACAAGCGCTCGGGCAGCAAGGTGCCGATGACCTCCGGGCGCGACGCATGGTGGGACGACGCGATGAAAGGGCAGGCGGACACCTGCGAGCCCGAGCATGTCAACGCCGAGCACCCGCTGTTCATCCTCTATACCTCGGGCTCGACCGGCAAGCCGAAGGGCATCCAGCACTCCACCGGCGGCTATTTGCTGTGGGCGATCCTCACCATGAAGTGGGTGTTTGACTACAAGCCGAGCGACGTGTTCTGGTGCACCGCAGACGTGGGCTGGGTTACGGGGCACACGTACATTGCCTATGGACCGCTCGCGGTCGGCGCGACGGAGGTGATGTTCGAGGGGGTGCCGACCTACCCGGACGCCGGGCGCTTCTGGAAGATCATCCAGGACCACAAGGTGAATGTGTTCTACACTGCGCCGACGGCGATCCGTTCGCTGATCAAGGCGGGTGGCGACCTGCCGAAGAAGTACGACCTCAAGTCGCTGCGCATCCTCGGCACGGTGGGCGAGCCGATCAACCCCGAGGCGTGGATGTGGTACCACGAGACCGTCGGCGGCGGCCGCTGCCCGATCGTCGACACCTGGTGGCAGACCGAGACTGGCGGTCACATGATCACGCCGCTGCCGGGTGCGATTCCGACCAAGCCGGGCTCGGCCACGCTGCCGCTGCCGGGCATCATGGCCGACATCGTCGACGAGACCGGCAAGCCCGAGGGCCGCGGCAAGGGCGGCATCCTGGTTATCAAGCGGCCCTGGCCGGCGATCGTGCGCACCATCTGGGGCGATCCGGAGCGCTTCAAGAAGACCTACTACCCGGCCGACTTCAAGGGCAAGTACTACCTGGCCGGGGATGGCGCGAGCACCGATGAAGACGGCTACTTCCGCATTATGGGCCGCATCGACGACGTGCTGAACGTTTCCGGACATCGCCTGGGCACCATGGAGATCGAGTCTGCGCTGGTCGCGAACACGAAACTGGTCGCCGAAGCGGCCGTAGTCGGGCGTCCAGATGATGTCACCGGCGAGGCAATCGTCGCCTTTGTCGTGACCAAGGGCCCGCGACCGAGCGGCGAGGACGCCAAGAAGCTTGCCAAGGAGCTGCGCGACTGGGTCGGCAAGGAGATCGGACCGATCGCCAAGCCGAAGGACATCCGCTTCGGCGACAACCTACCCAAGACGCGCTCGGGCAAGATCATGCGACGGCTGCTGCGCTCGATCGCCAAAGGCGAGGAAATCAAGCAGGACGTTTCGACGCTCGAGAATCCTGCGATACTGGAGCAGCTCAAGCAGACGATGTAGTCACCGCGCTGCCCGAAGGCCCCCGCCGCGAGCGGGGGTTTTCGTTCCCGGAGTTCGCATGCCCGCCGAGCAGCTGGTTCAGGCGACAATCGAAGTCCTCAGGCCGAACGCACCCTTCGATCACATGGAGGAGGAGGCGCTGCGTTTTCTCGCCGCGCGCCTGGAGTTGGTCTACTTCGCACGCGAGAGCGAGATCCTCGGCCCGCAAAGCGGACCGGTGAGCCAGCTCTACATCATCAAGCAAGGCGTCGTGCGCGGCCGGCCCGCAGCGGCGGTGCGCTCGGCGCCCGAGGTCGACATCGTGTTCGGTCCGGGCGAGTGCTTTCCGATCGGCGCTCTGATCGGGCGTCGCGCGACCGCCTACAGCTACACTGCCGAGGAGGACTGCTTCTGCTACCGGCTGGCGGAAGAGGACTTCGACGCTTTGCGCGAGCGTAGCGCACGCTTCGAGCATTTCTGCTCCGATTACCTCGCAGCCCTGGTCGATCAGTCGCACCGGGTGCTGCGCTCGCAGCTTGGCGACGCGTTGGCCGACGAGGGCCGCATGCGCGCGCCGCTGCGCGGCCTGGTCACCAGGCCGCCGGTGTCCTGCACGCCGCAGACGCCGATCGGGGACGTGCTGAAGATGATGCGCGACCAGCATGTTGGCTCGATCGTGGTTGTGGACGAGGCGCGCGTGCCGGTGGGCATCTTCACCCAGCCCGATGTTCTCGAGCGCGTGGCACTGGCGCGCGCCGAGCTCGCAGCGCCAATCTCCAGCGTGATGACGCCCGAGCCGATCGTTCTTGCGGGCGAAGCGCCGGTGTACGAGGCGGCGCTGACCATGGCGCGCCACGGCATTCGCCATATCGTGTTGGTGGAAGACGGGCGGCTCGCGGGTGTGGTCTCGGAGCGAGACCTGTTCGCGCTGCAGCGCGCGAGCGTGCGGCGGGCCGCGGACCGTATCGCCTCGGCAAGCGACAAGGAGGCGCTCGCCGAGGCCGCCGCGGGCATTCTGCAACTGACCAAGGCGCTGTTCGCGCAGGGCATGGCCACCGAGGCGCTGATCCAGGTGGTCACGGCGCTCAACGACAACCTGACCCAGCGCGTCATCGAGGTCGCGGCGCAACGTCACGCGCTCGCCGGCCGCTACTGCTGGATCGCGCTCGGCAGCGAGGGACGCATGGAGCAAACGCTGGTCACCGACCAGGACAATGCGTTGATCCTGGATGCGACGGCGGGCGAGGCGCGCGACGTTTACCTGGCCTTCGCCGACGAGGTCAACCGCACGCTCGATGCCTGCGGCTTTCCACTGTGCAAGGGCAACATCATGGCGCGCAATCCGCGCTGGTGCATGACGCTCGAGGAATGGCGCAAGACCTTCGTTGACTGGATCCGCCATCCGCAGCCCGAGGCGTTGCTGAACGCGGCCATCTTCTTCGATCTGCGGGCGATTGCCGGCGATGCGCAGCTGGTGGGAACGCTGCGCGACGGGCTGCTTGCACAGGCCAAATCCACCCCGAGCTTCCTGCGCCTGATGGCCGAGAACGCACTGCAGGCGCGTCCGCCGATCGGTCTGCTGCGCGATTTCGTGATCGAGGACTCGAAGGCGTTTCCCGGCACGATCGACCTGAAGAAGTTCGCGATTCGCCCCGTGGTCGACGCGGCGCGCGTCTGGGCGCTGGCGCATGGCCTGGCGCAGACGGGGACCGTGCCGCGTCTGCGGGCGGCGGGGCATGCCGGCGCGATGCCCGAGAACGAGTCCTCGGCCAACGTCGAAGCGTTCAATTTCATCCAGACCGTGCGCATGCGCCACCAGCACCTCGAGGCGCCGGCACCCGGCGGCGAGAATCGCATCGATCCGGATGCGCTGAACGAGCTCGACCGGCGCATCCTCAAGGAGGCGTTCCGGCAGGTGTCGAAGCTGCAGGAGCGCCTGCGGCTCGACTATCAGCTTTAGGCGTACGATGGCGGGCCTCTCTATCGGTGCCTGGTGGCGGCGCTGGCGCGGCGAGCGAAACGAGTCGGCGTGGCAGACGCGGTGGGTGGTGGTCGACTGCGAGACCAGCGGGCTCGACGTGGCGAAGGACCGGGTGCTGGCGATCGGCGCGGTCGGCGTGCGCGACGCGACCGTGGTGCTCGCCGACAGCTTTTCAATGCTCATCGGCCAGGCGGAGCCGAGTGCCGCGCACAACATCCTGGTGCATGGCATCGGCGGCGATGCCCAGCGCGCCGGGGACGCGCCCGATCGAGTGCTGGCGAGCTTCATCGATTACGCCGGCGAGGCGCCCATCGCAGCGTTCCATGCGCCGTTCGACCGCGCGATGCTCGAGCGCGCCGCGCGCGCCGGGGGCCTTCGCTGGCGAAAGCGCTGGCTCGATCTGGCCGGCCTGCTGCCGATGCTGTTTCCCGAGCGTGGCAAGACCTGCCGCGGGCTGGACGACTGGCTCGACGCGTTCTCGATCGCGCATGCGGCGCGGCACGACGCGCTCGGCGACGCCTTCGCGACTGCGCAGCTGCTGCAGATTGCGCTGGCGGAGGCGCGTCGCCACCGCTATGGCACCGTGCATGAGTTGATCGCGGCGGGCGCGTCGGCGAAGTGGGTTCCCGGCTGAGCGCGCTGCTTCGCATACAATGCGCACCCCGGACCCTGCCGCAGGCGCATGCTGACCGACGTCATCTCTACAGTTCGCATCCTGGTCGAGATTGCGCTGTTCTCGCTGCTCGGCCAGGGCGTGCTGTTCCTGCTCGCGGGCAAGAACCGTGAGCACAACATCTTCTACCTGATGCTCAGGACGCTTGCCTCACCGGCGATGCGCTTTGCGCGCTGGGTGTCCCCGCGCTTCGTCGTCGACCAGCACATCCCGTGGGTGGCGCTGTTCTTTCTGCTCGTGCTGTGGATCGGACTGGGCGTCGCCAAGCAGATCGTCGGCGCCGTGGAAGCTGGTTGACGTTGCGACGCAGCATCGGTCATGCGATGCAGCAGCGCGGCTCCTCAGTAAGGTTCGCGTAAGCAAGCGTAAGCACGTTGTAAGTTCTGAAGCCGAATATCGAGCGTCCGTGCGCCACGCAGCAGGGTGGGCGCGCGAACTGCGTGCATGAAAAAAGGGAGGCTGCAATGCAGTTAAGCGAAAAGCACATCAGCTACTGGCAGAAGAATCTCAGGATCACCGCGATCCTGATGGTGATCTGGTTCCTCGTCACCTACGTGATCGGCTATTACGCGATCCCGCTACAGGATGTCAGGTTCCTCGGCTTCCCCATTGCCTTCTACATGGGCGCGCAGGGCTCACTGATCATCTATGTCGTGATGATCTTGATCTACGCGAAATACATGAACAAGCTCGACATTGAAACGGGCGTGCACGAGGGAGAGGAGTCATGAGCAACGGCGCGGCGAGCTTCAGCCAGAGAAGCTTCAACAAGACGCTCAAGAGGGCGTACTCCTGGTACACCCTGGGCTTTCTCACCTTCGTCATCGTCCTCGGCATCGCCGAGTGGCTCGGCCTGCCGAACCGCTGGATCGGCTACGTCTTCCTGTTCGCGACCATCCTGCTGTACGCCGGCATCGGCGTTATCAGCCGCACGGCCGATGTCGCGGAATACTACGTTGCCGGGCGAAGAGTGCCGGCCATGTTCAACGGCATGGCGACCGGCTCGGACTGGATGAGCGCGGCCTCGTTCATCGGCATGGCGGGCTCGCTCTACCTGCTGGGCTACGACGGCCTGGCGTTCATCATGGGCTGGACCGGCGGCTACGTGCTGGTGGCGCTGTTCCTCGCGCCGTACCTGCGCAAATTCGGCCAGTTCACCATTCCGGACTTCCTCGGCGCGCGCTACGGCGGCAACCTGCCGCGCACCATCGGCGTCATCTGCGCGATCATCGCCTCGTTCACCTACGTGGTGGCGCAGATTTACGGCGTCGGCATCATTACCACCCGGTTTACGGGCGTGGCGCTGGAGGTCGGCGTATTCCTCGGACTGGCCGGCATTCTGGTCTGCTCGTTCCTGGGCGGCATGCGCGCGGTGACCTGGACGCAGGTGGCGCAGTACATCATTCTGATCATCGCCTACCTGATCCCGCTGGTGATGCTCGGCATGCGCCATACCGGCGTGCCGGTCCCGCAGATCGCCTACGGCTACACCCTGCAGAAGCTGACGGAGAAAGAGAAGCAGCTCGCGCAGGATCCGAAGGAACTCGAGGTGCGCGGCATCTACAAGCAGCGCGCCGACGCGGCCGACGCCAGGCTGACGGGGCTGCCGAACTCATTCGGCGAGGAGAAGGCGAACGTCGAGAAGCGGCTTGCCGATCTGCGTGCCGCCAACGCCCCCGCAGCCGAGATCCGGGCCGCCGAAGAGGCGGTGAAGAACTTCCCGGCCAATGCGGATGAGGCGAAGTCGGCGTGGACGGCCCAGCGCAATGCGGCTAACGCGCGCACCGGTCCGCCGCGCCCGCACGCGACCCCGTTCCCGGGCAAGGACGAGCAGGCCCGCGACATCGCGCGCAAGAACTTTCTTGCGCTGATCTTCTGCCTGATGGTGGGCACGGCGGCATTGCCACACATTCTCATGCGCTATTACACGACGCCCAGCGTCAAAGAGGCGCGCATGTCGGTGTTCTGGTCGCTGTTCTTCATCTTCCTGCTGTACTTCTCGGCCCCGGCGCTCGCCGTGCTGGTGAAGTTCGAGGTTTACAACGTCCTGGTGGGCACCGCATTCGCCGAGTTGCCACGATGGGTGCAGTTGTGGACTGCCGTGGACGCGAAGCTGCTGTCGATCGTCGACATCAACAAGGACGGCATCGTGCAGCTGGCGGAGATCACGATCGGTGGCGACATCATCGTGCTGGCGACGCCGGAGATCGCTGGCTTGCCCTACGTGATCTCGGGCCTGGTCGCGGCGGGTGGTCTGGCTGCGGCGCTCTCGACCGCGGACGGCCTGCTGCTGACGATTGCCAACGCGCTGTCGCACGACGTCTACTACAAGATGATCAACCCGCATGCGTCCACCAAGACGCGCGTCACGGTGGCGAAGTTCCTGCTGCTGGTGGTGGCGGTGGCGGCGGCCTCGGTCGCGGCGCAGAAGCCGGCGGACATCTTGTTCCTGGTGTCGGCGGCGTTCTCTTTCGCGGCGGCGGCCTTCTTCCCGGCACTGGTGCTGGGGATCTTCTGGAAACGCGCCAACAAATGGGGCGCGGTCACCGGAATGGTCGCCGGGGCGCTCACGACGTACTATTACATGGCGACCACCCACCCGTGGCTGCGAAGCGTTTTCGGCGTGCAGGGTACGATCGCCGAGAACACATGGTGGGACATCGCTCCGATCTCCTCGGGCATCTTCGGTGTGCCGGTGGGTTTCGCAGTGATCATCGTGGTGAGCCTGCTCACTCCTGCGCCACAGCGAGAAGTGCAGGAGCTGGTCGATCATGTGCGCTATCCGGTGCTCGAGGGCGACATCGATACGAAGGCGACCTGATCGGTCGTTTCCGAAACAAGAGAAGGCCCGCTTCGGCGGGCCTTTTTCTTTCCGGAAGGCGAGGGGGCCTCTGCTAGAATTCGCGCTCCGCGCGATGCGACGGCCATCCGGCGCCGGAGACCGCGCACCGTCTGAGCGGACTGCGGAGAGATGGCCGAGCGGCTGAAGGCGCACGCTTGGAAAGCGTGTATACGTTAATAGCGTATCGTGGGTTCGAATCCCACTCTCTCCGCCACTGAACTCTGCCCTGGGGCATAATGGTTTGGCGGCGCAAAGGCTACGGCGGGCCTCCCCGCATTGCAGCCTGGTGAACCTGGTCAGGTCCGGAAGGAAGCAGCCACAGCTGGTCACTGCAAGTGCCGGGGGTTAGGCTCGCCACCAACCGGAACGAGGGGGGATTTCAATGAAATCCCCCCTCGTGCTCCCCCGCGGAACGAGGGAGATATCGATGACATCCCCCCTCGTGCTCCCCCGCGGAACGAGGGCGATATCGATGAAATCCCCCTCGTGCTCCCCCGCGGAACGAGACGAAGTTCGATGGAATTCCCCCTCGCACCCCGCTGTTAGAATTGGTCCCATGTCTTACCAAGTGCTTGCCCGCAAATGGCGGCCGCGCGACTTCGGCAGCCTGGTTGGGCAGGAGCACGTGGTGCGCGCATTGCGCCACGCGCTCGAGCAGAATCGCCTGCATCACGCCTACCTGTTCACCGGCACGCGCGGGGTCGGCAAGACCACGCTCGCGCGCATCCTCGCCAAGTGTTTGAACTGCGAGAGCGGTATCACGGCGCAGCCTTGCGGCAAGTGCAGTGCGTGCACTGAGATCGACGGTGGGCGTTTCGTCGACTTGCTCGAGGTCGATGCCGCGACCAACACGCGTGTCGACGAGATGCGCCAGCTGCTCGACACGGCCCAGTACGCGCCGACGCGCGGCCGCTACAAGGTGTACGTGATCGACGAAGTCCACATGTTGTCGAACTCGGCATTCAATGCCATGCTGAAAACGCTGGAGGAGCCGCCCGAGCACCTCAAGTTCATCCTGGCGACAACCGATCCGCAGAAGATCCCGGTGACGGTGCTGAGCCGCTGCCTGCAGTTCAATCTCAAGCAGATGCCGCGCGGCGCGATCGCCTCGCACCTCGCGCGGCTGCTCGACGCGGAAGGGATCACGTTCGAGCCCGAGGCGCTGCCATTGATCGGACGTGCTGCGTCGGGCAGCATGCGCGACGCGCTCTCGCTGCTTGACCAGGCGATCGCGCACGGCGGCGGCCAGATCACCTCCGAGAACGTGCGCGAGATGCTGGGTGCAATCGACGAGACTTACCTGCTGCGCCTGCTGGAGGCGCTCGAGCAGGAGGATGGCGCAACGCTGTTTGCAATCGCGGACGAGATGCAGGCGCGCAGCCTTTCGTTCGACGCGGCGCTGGCCGATCTTGCGGGGCTGCTCCTCAAGCTGGCGCTCGCACAAGGAGTGCCCGATGCGCTCGAGGATGATCTTCCCGAGCACGAGCGCATGGTCCGGCTCGCCGAGCGGCTCGACGCCGAGCAGGTGCAGCTCTACTACCAGATCGCACTGCAGGGGCGCGACGATCTGGCGCTTGCGCCCGACGAGCACGCAGGCTTCCTGATGACGCTGTTGCGCATGCTGGCGTTTCGACCGGAGCAGGGCAACGAAAGTGCGGCACTGCCGGTCGCTGGCGC
>JBFKUL010000106.1:0-9297 GCA_041635755.1 Burkholderiales bacterium
GCCGGTGGCGCTGGACAAGAAGGCCGCCGCGCTAAAGCTACAAACTAGCTACGGCACCAGCGCACGGCTCGTCGGGACATCCCTAAGTCCATGAATAGTCGCTCAGACGCAGGGCGATGGTTGAGGCACTCCGTGGTTCGTAGAGCGGCGATCGGCACCGTCAGCGCGAACGCAACCACCAGGCCCGTTCTTGCAAGCATCTTCGACCCCCCTGACGGGCGAAACTTTACCGACCGACGCAAGGGACGTCGACGCGAGAAGTCTCAGCGCACGGCGTTCTGTTGTTTTTTAACCCAGCGTCGGCATGTGGAAGCCCGGCGCCGGGGTGTCCTGGTGCGGCCAGCGGGTCGTGACCACCTTGGTGCGCGTATAGAACTTCACACCTTCGACGCCGTGCACGTGCAGATCGCCGAACAGCGAGCTCTTCCAGCCGCCGAACGAGTAGAACGCCATCGGCACCGGGATCGGCACGTTCACGCCCACCATGCCGATCTGCACCTCGTTGGCGAAGCGCCGCGCCGCGCCGCCCGACTCGGTGAAGATCGCCGCACCATTGGCGTAAGGGTTGCGATTCACCAGCGCGATTGCGTCCTCGATCGTCTTCACGCGCAACACCACCAGCACCGGACCGAAGATTTCGTCGCGGTAGATGCTCATTTCGGGTTTGACGTGATCGAACAGCGTCGTGCCGAGAAAGAAACCTTCCTCGTGTCCAGTCACTTTCAGCGCGCGGCCGTCGACCACGGCGCTGGCGCCTTCCTTGACCCCTGCGTCGACATAGCCTCTCACCTTGTCGCGATGCTGCGCCGTGACGAGCGGCCCCATGTCCATGCCGTCCATGTCGCCCGGGCCGATCTTGATCGCCTTCGCCTTCTGGCCGAGCAGCTTCACGAGCGGGTCGGCCGCGGCGCCCACCGCGACCACTGCGCTGATGGCCATGCAGCGCTCACCCGCCGAGCCGTAGCCGGCGCCGATCAGCGCGTCCGCGGTGAATTCGAGATCGGCGTCGGGCAGCACGACGGCGTGGTTTTTTGCCCCGCCGAGGGCCTGCACGCGTTTGCCATGCTTCGCGCCGGTCTCGTAGATGTACTTGGCGATCGGCGTGGAGCCCACGAAGCTCACTGCGGCAATGCTCGCATGCGTGAGAATCGCGTCAACGGCTTCCTTGTCGCCGTGCACGACGTTGAACACCCCATCGGGCAACCCCGCTTCCTTGAACAGCTCGGCCATGCGGATCGAGGCCGACGGATCCTTCTCGGAAGGCTTGAGCACGAAGGTGTTGCCGCACGCGATCGCCACCGGGAACATCCACAGCGGCACCATCACCGGAAAATTGAACGGCGTGATGCCGGCGCACACGCCCACCGGCTGGCGCAGGGAGTGGCAATCGACCCCGGTGCCGACGTCCTCGCTGAACTCGCCCTTCAGCAGGTGCGGGATGCCGCACGCGAACTCGATGACTTCGATGCCGCGCTGGATCGAGCCCATGGCATCCGGCAGCGTCTTGCCGTGCTCCTCGGTGACAATCCTCGCCAGGTCCTTCTGGTGCGCCTGCATCAGCGCGAGGAAGTTCTGCATGATGCGCGCGCGCCGGAGCGGCGGCGTGTCGCGCCACAACGGATAAGCCGCAGCAGCCGCTTTGACCGCGGCATCGACGGTCTTCGCATCGCAGTAGGGCACGCGCTTGGCGACCTGCCCCGTGGCCGGGTTATAGACGTTCCCCATGCGCCCCTGCGGTACGAGGGGCTTGCCATTGATCCATACGGGAACGTCGGCGAGCTTGACCGAGGACTGGAATTCGGCGGGCTTGTTCATGGTGGGATCCTTCGCGCGGGAACTGAGCGCATTTTACTCCCCGTCGCCGATATACTCGGAGCGAATGCTCGAGCCGCTCGTCCCTGCACGTCTCGCCTTCGCCGAGGACGGCACGCCCTGGTCTGAATCGTACGGCGACGTCTACCACAGCGCCGAAGGCGGGCCCGCGCAGGCTCGCCACGTATTCCTCGAGGGCAACGCCTTGCCGGAGCGCTGGAACGGGCGCGGGCGCTTCGTCGTGCTCGAGGCCGGCTTCGGCGCGGGCCTCAACTTCCTTGCCACCTGGCAGGCATGGCGCGACGACCCGCGCCGCTGCGCAAGGCTTCACTTCGTATCGATCGAGAAGCACCCGTTCACGCGCTCGGATCTCGCCGCGCTGCACGCACGCTATGCCGAGCTCGCACCGCTCGCCGAGGCGCTGCACGTGCGCTGGCCGATGCTGGTCCCCGGCTGCCACCGCCTCGCGTTCGACGAAGGGCGCGTGGTGCTGACGCTCCTGTTCGGCGACATTGCGGCGGCGCTCGCGGGCCTGCGACTTGCAGCCGACACCGTCTATCTCGACGGTTTCGCGCCGGAGCGAAATCCTGAGATGTGGTCGGTGGACACGCTGCGGCGCATCGCTCGACTGTGCGCACCGGGCGCGCGCGCCGCGACCTGGAGTGTCGCGGCGCCGGTGCGCAAGGCGTTGCAGGCGGCGCGCTTCGAGCTCGAGACGCGTCCGGGGTTCGGCCGCAAGCGCGAGATGCTGGTGGCGCGCTTCGCGCCGCTGCGCGCGGCGCCGCAGCCGCCCGCGGCGCCCGAGCGGCGCGAGGCGATAGTGATCGGCGCCGGACTAGCCGGCGCCGCGGTGTGCGAGCGACTCGCCGCGCGCGGCTGGGGCGTGACGCTCGTCGAGCGCCATGCCGAGCCGGCGCAGGAAGCCTCGGGCAACCACGCGGGCACTTTCCACCCGGTCGTCACGCCCGACGACAGCGTGCTCGCACGTCTCACGCGCGCCGGCTTTCTCGCCTCGCTGGCGAACTGGAGCGAACTCGAGGCGGCCGGCGCACCGCTGCGCTGGGACCGCTGCGGCGTGCTGCAGCTTGCGCGCAACGAGGCGGAAGATGCGGCGCAGCGCGCGGCACTTCTGGCGTCCGGATTTCCGCCCGAGTACGCGCAGTACGCGACGCGCGAGGAAGCAAGCGTCCATGCGGGACTCGAAGTGGCCGCCGGCGGCCTTTGGTTTCCGGAATCGGGCTGGATCCGGCCGGCGAGCGCGGTGCGCGCTCAGCTCGAACGCTGCGGCGACGCGCTGCAAACACGCTACGGGCAAGAGGCGGCAGCGCTCGAGCGTGTCGAGGGCGATTGGCGGGTCCGGGACGCGCAAGGCGGGGTAATCGCGGAGGCCCCGGTGGTGGTGCTCGCCAACACCGCTGAGGCCCTGCGGCTCGCGCCCTCGCGGCACCTGCGACTGCGCCGCGTGCGCGGCCAGTTGAGCTACCTCCCCGCCGAGCGTATCGACGCGCCGCACTGCGTGGTACTTCGCAGCGGCATGGTGCTGCCGCCGATCGAAGGACGCTGCGTGCTGGGCGCAAGCTACGATTTCGACGACGACGACCCGGAATTGCGCGCCGAGAGCCACGCCGGCAACCTCGAGCGCCTGGCGCGCATCCTGCCCGGCCCTGCGCCTGCGTTCGATCCAGGCGCGCTCGACGGACGGGTGGCGTTTCGTACCGTGAGCGGCGATCGGCTGCCACTCGGTGGCGCGCTCGCCGACGAGCATGCAGTGCTTGCAAGCGCCGACGAAGTGGCGCGTGCGCGGCTGCGTTTCGTGCCGCGGATGCCCGGCGTCTACGCGGCGTTCGCCTACGGCTCGCGCGGGCTGGTGTGGGCCTCGCTCGTAGCGGAGCTGATCGCGAGCGAGGTCGAGGGCGAGCCGCTGCCGCTCGAGGGCGGGCTCGCGGATGCGATCGATCCGGCGCGCTTCGTGATGCGCGCATTGCGACGGGAGCTGCATGCGCGCGTCTGAGCGCACATGAGCGACGCGGCGCGCAGCCTGCGCACTGCGGACGGCGCGACCCTCGCCTACCGGCTGTGGCGTCCGGGCGCGCCGCGACGTACGCTGTTGCTGATTCACGGCCTGGCGAGCAACCTGACGCGCTGGTGGGCGTTCATGGCGCATACACGCCTGCGCGAGCGCTGGGACATCCTGCGCGTGGACCTGCGCGGGCACGGGGGATCGCACTGGCGCGGCCGCATCGCGATGCACCTCTGGTGCGACGATCTCGCGGCGATCCTGCGCGCCGAGCGCACGCCCCCCGCGGTGATCGCGGGGCACTGCCTGGGCGCCAACGTCGCGCTGTGGTTCGCGCAGCGCGTGCCGCAGGCCACTGCGGGACTGGTGCTGATCGAGCCGATGTTCCGCGAGGCGCTCGCCGGCACGCTCGCGCACGTGGCGCGGTTGCGTCCGCTCATCATCCCCGCGGTGCTCGCCGTTCGCGCTGCCAACGCCCTCGGTCTTTACCGCCGGCGCCTCGAGACGCTCGATCTCGAGGCGCTCGATCGCGAGGCGCATTCCGGCGGCGAGTTTCCCGAGGCCAAGTACGCCTCGCCCTGGGAAGACCTGAAGAGCCTGCCGAGCGCGGTCTATCTGCAGGACATGATGGCCGTGACCGGCCCGCTGCCGGAGCTCGCCGCCATCGACATCCCCTCCCTGGTCTTGCTGTCCCGGGGCGCCGCCCTGAGCGATCCGGAGGTCGCCGCCCGCCGGGTGCGAGCATTGCGCGACCTGCAGCTCGTTCAACTCGAGGCACGCCACTGGATCCCGACCGAGCAGCCCGAGGCGATGCGCCGGGCGATCGACGACTGGTGCGCCGCGAACGAGTCTCGACTGGACGCCGCGCACCCGGCCCGCCCGCAGGATTGAAAATTGTTCATCGCCCGGGCATCCGCCCTTTCCCCGCTCTGGCGAACTGCGGTAAGGTCGGCGCGCATATGGCTCTGACCCCGATTCCGGGAGGCGCGAGCGGCGCGACCCCTGGCGCGCCCGACCCGAACGCCGAGAGCGAGCGGCGCGAACGAAGCCTGGCGCGCGCCCAGCGTGCGCTGCGGGTGCTCGCCGAGAGCAGTCTCGCTTTGGTCGACGCAGGCGACGAGCAAGCACTGCTCGAGAAGATGTGCCGCGTCGTGGTCGACGCCGGGGGCTACCGGCAGGCCTGGGTCGCGTACAAAATCGACGACGAGGCCAAGTCGATCCGCGCGATGGCGTGGGCCGGGTACGAGCAGGATCAGCCGCGCACCAAGGGCCTGTCCTGGGCTGCGGATCGCTATCAGGGTGCGACCGGGCACGCCATCGCCACCAACGAGCCTTACATCGTGCGCAACATGCTCGGCGAGTGGAACACGCCGCAGCGCCGCGCTCGCGCGCTCGAGCGCGGCTTCCAATCCTCGATCGCGCTGCCGCTGCGCGTGCGCGACGAGTGCGTGGGCGCGATTTCGATCTACGCACGCGAGCCGGACGCCTTCGATAGCGACGAGATCGCGCTGCTCGGCACGCTGGCCAAGAACATCGGCTTCGGGGTCGGCGCATTGCGCGATCGCGTAGCGCACGCAAAGTCCGCCGCGGCACTGCGGGAAAGCGAGGAGCGCTACCGCGACCTGACGGCCATGTCCTCGGACTGGTCCTGGGAGCAGGACGAGAATCTACGCTTCATCGACGTGTCGTCGCCCACCGCCAACTACGCCGGCATCACACGCGATTCGCACATCGGCATGACGCGCTGGCAGCTGCCGGGCACCGAGCCGGTGAACATCTCCTGGGAAGAGCATCGCAAAGTGCTCGAGGCGCACCAACCTTTCAAGGACCTGTTGTTGCGCCGGATCGGCAGCGACGGTGAGGAGCACTTCGTGCTGGTGGTCGGCAAGCCGCTGTTCGACGCGCAGGGCGCCTTCAAAGGCTACCGTGGTGTTGCGACCGACGTGACCGAGCGCACGATCTCAGTGCGCCGGCGCGCGATGACGCACGCGGTTACCAACGTACTTGCCGAATCCGCGAGCATCGAGGATGCGATGCCTCGCGTTGTCCGCGCGATCTGCGAAGCGATGGGCTGGGCCTACGGCGCGCACTGGCACTTCGATGCCAAAGAGCAGACGCTGGTACGCGTCCATTACTGGGGCGAGCGCGAGTACGAGTTCGATCCCGCCGACCGGGATTTCTGGACCAAAGTGATCAAGAATACGAGGGGCGGCTTTCTCTACGCGGCGTGGCAGGAAAAGCGCGCAGTCTGGGTCGAGGACGTCATGGCCGCGGAGGGGTTCCGGCGCGCCGCGAGCTGCGCCAAGCTCGGTTTTCGCAACGCCTATACGTTCCCGATCCTGTCGGGCGGCGATGCGATCGGCATGCTGGAGTTCTTCGGCGCGAGGCCGCGCCGCCTCGACGAGCAGCTACGTGCCGTCACCCTCGCCCTCGGCAGCCAGATCGGCCAGTTCATTCAACGCAAGCAGGCCGAGGAGCGGCTGCGTCACCTGGCGCACAACGACGTGCTAACGGGACTGCCCAACCGGGTGCTGTTCTACGACCGGCTCAAGCAGGCGCTGGCGCAGGCGCGGCGCAATCGCTGGTCGGTCGGCGTCATGTTCATCGACGTCGACCGGTTCAAATACGTCAACGACACGCTCGGCCATTCGATCGGCGACCAGTTGTTGCAGCAGGTGGCTTCACGCCTGGTGCAGGCCGTGCGCGCCGACGACACCGTCGGTCGGCTCGGCGGTGACGAGTTCGCGGTGGTGCTCACCGGCCTGTCCGGCGCACACGATGCGAGCGTCGTGGCGCAAAAGCTGATGACCGCTTTCAAGGCGCCGTTCCTGCTCGACGGGCGCAAGCTGTACGTCACCGCGAGCATCGGCGTAACCCTCTACCCGGACGACAGCGCCGATCAGGAGACGCTGGTTCGCAACGCCGACGCCGCGATGTACCGCGCGAAGGAAGTCGGGCGCAACAGCTACCAGTTCTATACCCGCGAAATGAACGCGCGCGCACTCGAGATGCTGAGCCTGGAGCACGCTCTGCGCGGCGCGCTCGATCGAGATGAGTTCGTGATTTACTTCCAGCCGATCGCGAGCCTCGGTAGTGGCGCAATCACCGGGGTCGAGGCATTGCTGCGCTGGCAGCACCCGGAGCGCGGCCTGGTCTCGCCTGCGGAGTTCATGCCGTTGCTCGAGGAAACCGGCCTGGTGGTGCAGGCGGGCACCTGGGTGCTCGATACGGTGTGCCGGCAGATTGCGCGCTGGCGACACGACGGACTTGCCCCGGTGCCGGTCGCCGTCAACCTCTCGGCCCGCCAGTTCCGCGCCAAGAGTTTCGGCCAGGACGTAAGCCGGATACTGGATGCACACAACGTGCACGCGAAATTGATCGAGCTGGAGATCACGGAGAGCTCGCTGATGGCCGACCTCGAGCAGGCTGCGCGCACGCTGCAATTCTTCAAGTCGCTCGGCGTACGCCTGTCGATCGACGATTTCGGCACCGGCTACTCGAGCCTGACCTATCTCAAGCGCTTTCCGCTCGATGCCTTGAAGATCGACCGCTCGTTCGTGCACGACATCCCGCACGACGCGGACGATGCGACCATCACGCGAGCGGTGATCTCGATGGCGCACAGCCTGGGACTGCAGGTGATCGCCGAAGGCGTCGAGACGCCCGAGCAGCTCGCGTTTCTTGCCGAGCACGGCTGCGACCGGATGCAGGGGTTCCTGTTCGCCCGCCCGATGCCGCCGGAGGAGATCACCAGCTGGCTCGCCGAGGGGCGCCGACTGACGCTGCCGGCGCGCCGCCCCGGAGCCTAGTTCCCGCGCTTCGGGCGCGCCGCGTACAGGTCGCGAAACGTCTTGCCTTCGGGCACCGGCATTTCGCGCCCAAGCGTCCAGCCGGAGCCGAGCGGCAGCCGCGAAATCGTGCCCTTCTCGCCGCCCAGGAGCTTCATCGCGCGCGCCGCAATGCGCGTCGCCAAGGCATAGAGCCGCGGACGGCGCGCAACAAAGGCCCACGCGCAAAATCCGGCGCGCTCGCTCCATGGCCGCAGCTTCGCCTGCATTTGCCGCTCGCGCAGTTTGCGCAGAAGCTCGGGCAGCGGAATCTTCACCGGACACGCGACGTGGCACGCGCCGCACAGCGTCGCTGCCTGCGGCAGGTCGAGCGCGTTCTCGATGCCGTTGTAGATCGGCGTCAGCACCGAGCCCATCGGCCCGGGGTAGACCCAGCCGTAGGCGTGGCCGCCGACCGTCTGGTACACGGGGCAGTGATTCATGCACGCTCCGCAGCGAATGCAGCGCAGCATCTCCTGCATGTCGCCGCCTACGAGCTCGGTGCGCCCGCCGTCGACCAGAATGAAGTACATATGCTCCGGGCCGTCGAGGTCGCTCGCGGCGCGCGGGCCGGTGAGCAGCGAGACGTAGTTCGAGATCGCCTGCCCGGTCGCCGAGCGCGGCAGCACGCGCATCAGCGTGGCAAAGTCCTCGAGGGTGGGGATCACTTTCTCGATACCGGTGATCGCGACGTGCACCTTGGGCATCGTCGTAACCATGCGACCGTTGCCCTCGTTGGTCACGATGGCGACCGAGCCGGTTTCGGCGATCAGGAAATTGCCGCCCGAGATGCCCAGGTCGGCGGTCAGGAAGTGCTCGCGAAGCATCAAGCGCGCTTCGCGCGTCAGCTTGCCGATGTCCTCGAGGCGCGGGCGCCGGTGATGCTCCGCGAACAGATCCGAAACCTGCTGCAGGTCCTTGTGGATCGCCGGCGCGATGATATGCGAGGGCGGCTCCTTGGCGAGCTGGATAATGTACTCGCCAAGGTCGGTCTCGATCGGCGTCACGCCGTTGCCCTCAAGCGCCTCGTTCAGGCCCGCTTCCTCGGAAACCATCGACTTCGATTTGATCGCTTTTTTCAGGCCATGCCTGGCTGCGATCTCGAGCACCAGCTTGCGCACCTCCGCGCCATCGGCAGCCCATAGCACGGTCGCGCCGCGGCGCCGGGCCTCCTCTTCGAATCGCCGCAGCCACACGTCGAGGTTGGCGAGGCCGCGGTCGCGGATTCCGGCGCTCGCGGTGCGCAGCGTCTCGAACAGCTCGACGCCGAGCTCCGTGCGCGCGGCGGCGCGCTTGTCGACGAACCCGCTGCCGAAGCGCTTCATCACGCTTTGCAGCTTTTCGTCGGCAAGCGCCTTGTGTGCGCGCGCCTGAAAGTGCATCGACTGGATCTGCATCAGCCGTCTGCGGCAAGCACTTCAGCGACGTGCAGCACCCGGGTCTTCGAGTCACCGCGGCGGCGCAAACGCCCTTCGATATTCAGCATGCAGCCCAGGTCGCCCAGCACCACGGCCTCCGCGGTGGTGTCGGCGATGTGCGCGCACTTGGCCTCGGCCATCGCGGCCGAGACCTCGCCGAACTTCACCGAGAACGTGCCGCCGAATCCGCAGCACACCTCGCAGTCCTTCATCTCCTCGAGCC